>JBIPMA010000023.1:0-9736 GCA_044369335.1 Schleiferiaceae bacterium
CCGGCAAGTAGATTGTTCATGCCGCAAATATCGTGAAAATCACTCGGCTGCCGCCATTAGCGCCTCGGCTTGTGCCATCGCTAAGGCACTGAGGTCTCCATCTGAGAGCAAGCGAGCTACTTCAGGGGCTCGATCGCTGTCGCTCAACGTCTTAAGTTGTGTGAGCGTGCGGTCTCCGTCAATCATTTTCTCAACAACCCAATGCTGTGCGCCCAAAGCCGCCACTTGGGGCAGGTGGGTGATTGCAATAATCTGGGCATTTTGACTCATGCCTCGAAGCATGTGCGCCATCTTGCTCGCGGTCGCACCCGATACTCCGGTGTCAATTTCGTCAAAAAGCACGGTTGACAATCCTTTGCGCTCGGCCAAGTAGCGTTTAAGTACCAGCATGAGGCGGCTGCGCTCGCCTCCGGACGCAACTTTTGAGAGTTCCTGGAGTTCTTGCCCCGGGTTTGCACTGAATTCCAGCGTGTAGGTATAGGTGCCCATCGGACTCGGAGCGGACCGTCGTACTGCCCGAACCGCAATTCGGGTTTGGGACATCGCCAAATCAGCCAGACCTCCGGTCACCGCTGCGACCATCGCAGGTTCAGCCTTCATGAGAAGCTTATTCCAATCTTCGCCTGCCGCACTCACCTTGAGGGAGGCTTCACGTACCTCTGCCCTCGCCCGCTCAAGTTCTTCGGCACCTTCGGTCCACACCTTGAGGCGCCGCTCAAGGGTCTCCCAATGTGCAATGAGTGCGCTGTCGTCAGCACACTGGTGCTTGCGCTGAACCCGATCAATGGCCGAGAGTCGTTCCTCCACGAAATTCAGCTCACCTGGATTGGCATCTAATTGATCGACAAGATCTTGCCAATGTCCCCGAAGTTCGCGCACGAGGTCCTCAAGGGCATAACCCACACTCGTTAGCTGGTCGTTGGACACTCCCAAGCGTTCGGCTCGCTCGCCAAGCTTACGAAGTTGGCCAGCGAGTGATTCAAGGCCAAGTTCCTCGCGATCGACTGCGGCCAGGGCCTCAGCGCTAAGCTCCTGAAGTTCCTGCTGGTTGCTAAGAAGCTTGAGCTGCTCGCGAAGTTTGGCTTCTTCACCGAGATTGAGGTCGAGCGCGCGCAGCTCTTCAACCACAAATTTGAGGTATTCCGGATCGTTAACAGCCCCAAGTTCAGACTCTAGTGCCAAAAGGCGTTCCTCAGCCTGGCGCAGCTGCGCAAAGCACGTCTGGTAGTGCCCCTTGGCGGCTTGATGGCCGGCCGCAAAGGCTTCGAGCAGGAGGACTATGCCTTCGTTCCGGGCCCAAAGTCCCTCGTCGCGCTGGCTGTGAATGTCGACCAATGAACTCGAAACCCGTCGCAGTTCATCGAGCCGCACCGGTGAATCGTTGATGAACGCGCGGCTACGACCACCCGGATGCACTTCGCGGCGGAGCACTAATGAGGCATCAGCCCCCTCGCCCCACCAATCCCAATCGGTGGACCCGAGGTCCGACTGACGGTCTGAGGGCACGCGAAATTCCGCCTCGACGACACTTTTAAAGCCAGGTTGGCCAATGGACGCAAACTCGGCCCGCCCGCCCAGCGCAAGCTGAAGTGCGCCCAAAAAAATGGATTTACCTGCACCCGTTTCACCGGTGAGCACGGTAAAACCGGGCTTCACAGCCAAATCGAGGTGGTCAATCAGCGCAAATCGTTCGATGTGCAGTCGGCAAAGCATGGCGCAAACCTAGGGTTTGTTAGCGGGATTTACCCATCGCTAAGTACTTACTTGCGTTTGATGGATCCATGACCTGCAGGGCGTCTGAAACATCTTGAAGGGCCACGGCTGGTCCGCCAGAAAAAATCTGCTGAATCTCAACGGATTTGCTATCAAAAAACCAACGGAGCAGAAAAATATTGGGCTGGCGCGTATGGATTGGACGAAGCGACAAAAGTGCATTCGAAACCGATTGCTTGGCCTGCTGCTGGGTTTCAAGCTTTGAAAGTCGGTCAAGCCCGTCGCGGTGGTAGCGGTACCAGGCCTCCAAAAAGGCCTCGTTCGCGGGGTTTAGCAAATCTTCAATGATCCAAAAGCGGTTCCGCGTTGACGTAAACCGATCCCAACCTCCGCCTGCCCCAGAAGCCTGAGCCATTTGGGCAATTTGTAGCGCGGTTTGCAGGTGCGACCGGGCTTGGGGATCAAACGAAGCTTCGTCCAAGCCCAATCCGAGGTAGGCATAAAAACCGACAATTGAGGCCAGATCTTGAAACTGATTGGGCTGAAAATCCACGATTTCATTGGGACGGTAGCGAAAGCGCACGTCGGGATCCTGGAACGAAATCGTGGTAGAATTGTAGTCGCTGCCGTACACTGGGCGCGCAAACGAAACCTGAAGGTTCCCCGACATCAAACCGGAACTCTGGTCATAGTCGCGAATCGTAAACACAAACGATCCGCGAATCCGCTCACCCTCTTCCCAGGTGTCTTCGGTCCAGACCCGGTTGTTGACCAAATCCCGCACAACTTGCTCAAGTTGGGTAAAAACTTGACGATCATTAGTTTGAACCTCTGGAGCCTGAACCTTTACTTCAAGAAAAAATTCTTGAGCAGGTAGCATAATTGAAGCGCAGAGCGCAGTGATGAGTAGAGCGAATTTCACGACTTGAAGTTACGCCGTGGGAGCGTTGCGCTCAACCCAATCAAGGATTCTTCGGGCAGCGGCCACTTTTGACTCAAGCGCACCCTCTTCTACCCCATTTGCCGTCACGAGTGTGATTTGGTTGGTGTCAGAATCCATTCCCGTATCCGGTGTCGCATAGTTGAGCACCATGGCGTCCGCGCCTTTTTGCTGCAATTTTCTGCGCGCGGAATCCAGCCCGTCTCCCGTTTCAAGTGCAAATCCAAGCAAAACTTGACCGGTGCGCCGCTGCGCGCCAAGAGATTGAAGAATGTCGGGCGTGGGAACCAAATTGATTCCGCTCGCAAGCTCGCCTTTGGGGCTCTTGGTCGTGCGCAACTCAGCCGGCTTAAAGTCCGCCACGGCGGCGGCGGCAATCACCACATCGGATCCCTCAAGGGCACGCAGTGCCGCATCGTGCATTTCGCCTGCGGAACGCACAGACGTGATGTGCACGCGCTCGGTCCAGGTCTGGTCCGCACGGCGAAGTGGCCCACGAATCCAGCGCACCTTTGCCCCTCGGAGCTCGGCCTCAGCAGCCAATGCCTCGCCCATTTTACCACTTGAACCGTTGCTGATAAAGCGCACGGGATCAATCGATTCTTCGGTCGGCCCGGATGTCAGTAGAAGCGTTTTTCCGGACCAAAAGGACCGGGTTCCGAAGTGAAGCTCAAGCGCGCGGTGCATGAAATCAGGTTCCGACATGCGCCCCGCCCCGCTCAAGCCCGACGCGAGCTCACCCTCAGGAGAAGGCCAAACGCTGTGGCCCATTCGGCGAAGAACATCGAGGTTGGCTCGGGTAGCTGGATATGCATACATATCCAAATCCATAGCCGGAGCCCAAAACACGGGGCATTTTGCCGAAAGCACTAGAGAGAGTACGAGGTTGTCGCACAGGCCATGAGCTGCTTTGGCGATGGTGTTGCTCGTTGCGGGCGCTACCACGAGTGCTTCGGCCCATTCGGCCATGTGAACATGGTTGTTCCAGGCTGTGCGACCAGGGTTCTGATCAACAAGGTGCCGCTCCACCGGCGCCCCACTTAGCGCGGCCAGGGTGAGTGGTGCCACGAATTCTTCGGCAGCCGGAGTCATCGCCACGCGAACCTCAGCACCAGACTGGCGCAGAAGGCGAACCAACAAAGGGATTTTGTACGCGGCAATGCCGCCGCTTACGGCAAGCAGGATGCGTCGACCCTGCAAACTCATTGCCTTACGACTTGGTCGTTTCGGTCTCGGGGTAGCGGTAGAATACCTTGCCGTCGAGCCACTCGTGAACAGCCATTGCATGGGGCTTAGGAAGCGCTTCGTATTGGCGAGACATCTCAATCTGCTCCTTGTTCTCGAACACCTCTTCGAGGCTGTCGGTCACCACTTCAAAATCTTGAAGCTTATCGTTGATCTCGGCGCGGAGCGTTTCGTTGATCTGCTCTGCACGGCGTGAAATCACGGCAATCGCTTCGTAGATGTTGCCCGTTGAGGCATCAAGCTCATTGAAGTCCAACGTTTTGGTCGTCTTCGAGGCAGCGAGGTGGGCTTTATCCATGGTTCTGTGTGAAAAAAAGTTGCAATTGGGAGGGCAAAAGTACGACTATTTTTTGGTACCGGCAGCTACCCTGCGCGCTAAAGCAGCAACCTGTCCGGCATGGGGGCCTTCGGGATATGCTGCGAGGTATTCTTTGACGTAGGTATCTGCATCGCGAAAGCGCTCCGCTTTTTTAGACTCAATCGAATTTTCGGCGTACTTCACTGCGGACTCGACCCGGTAGAACATCGCTTCTTCACGGCGAGGACTGTCTGGGTATTCACTGAGCATCACATTGAACGACACCACGGAGCTCGCATACTGGTTGCGGTGGTGGTAGCCCTTGGCAATCAAGTAGCTCTTTTCTTCAAGGCGTTGGCGCAGCTCGTCGATGTGGCCGTTGGCTTTTTCGAGGAACGGCGAATTCGGGTGCGTATTGATGAAGAGCTGTAGCTCGTCCATAGCCTGGTAGGTATAGGCAGGATCTAGGGTTTTTGATGGTGCCTCGAGGTAGGCACAGTAAGCCGACAGGTAGGCGGCTTCTTCGGCAAAGGCATCAGCAGGAAACGTTTGGGCAAAACGCTTGAAGTGGTAGGATGCCAGCAAATAGTCGCGCTGACCGTACAGCGTTTTTGCGAAGTAGCGGTAAACGTCTTGTGCTTTGGTGGTTCCGCGGTACGACGACATCAATTCATCGAAGAGCGGATACGCCTTGCTGTAGTTGCCTTGGTCGTAGTACTGAATGGCCCGTTCCAATTTGTAGGCAGGGTCAGTACTTTTCAGCACTTTATTGTAGTCGCCGCACGAGCTCAAGGCTACGACGGCAGCCATTAGGATCCAGTTCTTCATAGTTCGTGCTGCTGCAATTCGCGTACCGATTGGGCCAAGTCCGCATCGAGCTGAGGTGAAACCGACCACAACGGAAGGCGAAGTGCGGGGTAAATGATTCCGAGGTGCGCGAGGGCGGATTTGATTCCGCCCGGATTACCCTCGGCAAAAAGTTGCTGGGTGAAGCGCAGCATCGCATAGTGCCCCTCTCTAGCGGCTTCCATGCGGCCAGCCCGCGCGTCTCGAACCATTTGACTAAAGGTTTTTGGGAAGCCTTGGCCACTCACCGAAATCACACCGTGGGCTCCAGAAGCCACCAATGGTAGGGTCAAGTTGTCGTCGCCACTCAGAACATCAAAGCCTTGTGGAGCACCGTGAATAATGGCCATGGCCTGCTCAAGGTTTCCGCTCGCCTCTTTGATCGCAACCGCGTGCGGAACTTCGTGCGCGATGCGAAGAGTTGTCTCAGCAGTCATGTTCGAGCCCGTGCGACCCGGAACGTTGTAGAGAATGATGGGCAGGTCGGCCGCTCCTGCGATGTGGGTAAAATGTCGGTATATGCCCTCTTGCGTCGGCTTGTTGTAGTACGGCGAAACGCTGAGAACGCCAGAGATACCTTCGTGGAGACCCGCCTTGAGTTCGGCGGCAACCTTTGCGCTATCGTTGCCCCCTACCCCTTGAACAACGGGAACTCGCCCTGCAGCCGCTTCGCAAATCGCCGCTACGACGCGACGCTTCTCGTCGGTGGTAAGCGTCGCTGTTTCGGCAGTGGTTCCGAGGGCCACCAAAAACTCGACTCCGCCCTCGATGCAGTGGTTGACGAGCTTTGCCAGTGCAGCATAGTCGACTTCGTACTGGGCATTAAAAGGGGTCACCAGGGCAATGCCGGTGCCGCGAAACGGGTTCACGCGTGCGTTCATCGGGGCGGAATTTTAGCGAGCCATGCGCTCAAGGCACGAAAGTAGTCCATAGGAAGGCGGTCTGCGCTGTGGTAGCGCACATCGTAAAAGTCATTTGCACCAGTAAGGCTTACTCGGAGGCCTGCAGGTGTTCTCGCAACTAAATGGTCAATCGGGCTATCTGGGCTACGATGAAGGACTACAATTAGATCAAATTCAGACTGCATGAATTCGAGAGCATTGCCACCTTGTGCCGCTCCGTTCCACGCAAAATCATCCGTAAAAATGAGTTGCCTTCCTGAGTACAATGCGTTCTTAGGCCGCATTTCACCCGTCCATCCAATCAATGCAACCGAGCGCTGTTGGGCTTGCAATGCTGCTACGACCTCGCGGAGCGAATCAAGATAGCCCTCTTCAGAACGTGCGTCAAAGACAATTCCAATTCGGCGCGCACGTTCCCACCCCGGCCAAGCCAGGCTTGTTGGGCGCTCGTCGGCAGCCTTCCTCCATGCCCGTTGCTGTAGGGGCTTTGCTAGTTTGTAGAGCCAATCCATGCTCGAAATTCTTCTTCGGTTAACCAGGTAACACCTAGTGATTCTGCTTTGGCGCGTTTGCTCGGACCTACGCCCTCGCCTGCCAATAAATAGTCGGTTTTGCTGCTCACGCTGCTCGCCACGCGGCCGCCGTGCTGCTCGATGGCGTCTTTGATTCCGTCACGACTGAAGTAGGTAAAGACTCCGCTCACCACAAAAGACTTGCCCTGAAGCACATCCGAGGCGTCAGATGTGGGGGCGGCACGCTCAAACTGTAGACCGTGTTCCGCGAGTCGGCGGAGCTCATCTTGGTTCGCTGGGTCGGCAAACCACGATGTAATGCTCTCGGCAATTTGAGGACCCACGTCGGGCACGTTGAGCAAGTCTTCCGTCGAGGCTGCTGCAAGCACTTCAATCCGTTCAAATACCTTAGCCAGCTTTTTGGCCACGGTTTCGCCCACGTGGCGGATCCCAAGGGCAAAAAGGACCCGCTCGTAGGACACGTTCGTGCTCGCATCGAGGCTTGCAAGGGCATTTGCTACGGATTTTTCTTTGAACTTATCAAGGCGGCTCCAGCCTTCGGGCCCCAAATCGTAGAGGTCGGCAGGCGTGTGAACCCATCCGAGGTCGACGAGGCGGTCGACGGTTTCGGTTCCGATTCCGTCGATGTCCATGGCGCGCCGGTGGATGAAGTGCTCAATTCGGCCCTTGATTTGGGGCGGACAGGTTTCGCGGTTCGGGCAAAAGTGCTGGGCCTCTCCGTCGCGGCGTTCGAGCGCGGTTCCGCAGTCGGGACAGTTGGTGGCAAACGTAACGCGCAGCGCATCCTCAGGACGTCGAGTCAGATCTACCGCGGTAATTTTGGGAATTATTTCACCGCCCTTTTCGACCCATACCCAGTCGCCAAAGTGAAGGTCGAGCTTGGCAATTTGGTCGGCGTTGTGCACGGAGGCGCGCTGAACCTGGGTTCCGCTAATCCACACAGGATCAAGGACGGCCACAGGCGTAATCGCCCCGGTGCGGCCCACCTGATAGATGACTTCGCGCAGCGGAGTGCAGGCTTGCTCTGCGTTGAACTTATAGGCCATGGCCGAGCGCGGCGACTTGGCCGTCATTCCCATGCGCTGCTGCAGTTCGACACGGTCCACTTTAATCACGACTCCGTCCGTAGCCACGGGTAGGTGCTGGCGTTCGGAATCCCAGTAGGTCAAGTACTCTTTGAGTTCTGCCGCGGACCGGCAGAGGGCCGACCAACGCTCGGCGCGGGGCGCCACCGGAAACCCCCATTGCGCAAGGGCATCCATGGCTTGAGAGTGGGCCTCAAACGGTTGCTGGTCGCTGTAGGCTCCGTAGGCAAACATGCTCAGACGGCGCTGGGCAACTTCAGTGGAATCCTGCATTTTCAGGGTTCCGGACGCTGCATTGCGCGGGTTAGCGAACTCGTCCTGACCCTCTGCACAGCGGCGCGCGTTCAGGGCTTCAAAGTCGCGGTGGAGGAACACGATTTCGCCGCGAACCTCGAGGTCGCGCGGTGCACCCGGGGGGAGAACCAAGGGGATTCCCTGAATGGTGCGCACATTCGCCACGACATCATCCCCTTGAACGCCGTCGCCACGGGTTAGGGCCCGCTGTAGGGATCCGCCTTCGTACCACAGCGAAATTGCCACGCCGTCAAATTTGAGTTCGGCGCTCCATTCGAGCTCTGTGGTGGCTGCCAAGTCGTGCGCGCGCTGCACAAATTCGTCGAGTTCGTCAAAACTGTAGGTGTTTGCGAGGCTAAGCATCGGCCTCCGGTGGGCCACTTGCTCAAAATTCTTGACGAGCCCGCCGCCGACCCTCTGGGTGGGACTGTTGGGGTCAGCGTATTCAGGATGTGCGGATTCGAGGTCCTGAAGCTCGCGCAAGAGCCGGTCAAATTCGGCATCAGAAATACTCGGCTGATCCGCGACGTAGTAGCGCCGGTTGTGCTCGTGCAGTTCGCGGCGGAGCTGATCAATTCGTTCGAACGGAGTCATGACTTCAAAGGTAGGGTTTGGGGTCCGGCTTTGTGCCCCAGACCCAACGTGGCGCACCAAATTGATCGCGAAGCAGTTCGGCGGTCCACCCTTGGGATTGCGCAAGTTCTGTAGTGGCTTGAGCGTGCGCAGAATGGCATTCCAAACCGAGTTGCTTCGCCCCTACCTGTTCTGCCCAATCAAGTACCCTACGGTAGAAAAAGAGAATGTCTTCAGCTGGCGCAAAGAGCGCTAACGCAGGCTCAAAGTCAGCCACTTCAGGCTCCAGTTGTTCGTTCGCGCCCACGTACGGTGGATTGCTGAGAACTACGTCTACCTTAAGACCGTCAGGGGCGTCATCGTTCAGGTCGCCGAGCATCCACTCCACGTTGAGTTCGAGCTCGACAGCGTTGCGGCGCGCGACATCGAGGGCATCGGAACTCACGTCAAGTCCCCGTACGCGAAGGTCAGGTCGTCTCTTGGTGAGCGCGAGCGGAATGCAGCCACTGCCCGTTCCCAAGTCGAGGACGATTCCGCCTCGCGGGACACGTTCGGCGGCGAGCTGAACGAGCTCTTCGGTTTCTGGTCGCGGAATCAGGACCGCCGGACTTACCTGAATACGTAGACCGTCAAAATATTCAAATCCAAGGATGTACTGAATGGGTTTCGACGTAAAAAGGTCTTCAGCGTCACGGTTCCAGCGCTCAAGAACGTAGTCGGCGGCGGGCAAATTCCCGTCCAACGCAATTATTCCAGCGGAACGCTGCGCGTGGAATTCAACCCATCGCCGCCAATGGGTCCGGGCTTCATCGGCCGCGAAGCGGTTCCGCGCCTCGAGAAATGCATGCTGAAGTTCGCGCCAGGTCACGGCCCAAAGGTAGCGCAGTACCTTCGCGAGGTGAAGCACCAAGACGACCAGACCTTCATGCGCCGTGCGCTCGAATTGGCCGCTCAGGCCGAGGGCTTTACGCACCCTAATCCACTCGTCGGAGCCGTGATTGTACACGACGGCCACGTGATTGGCGAAGGCTACCACCACCGCGCCGGCGAACCGCATGCTGAGGTCATGGCCCTTCGTTCGGTTTCTGGGGCGAATGCCCACCGTGTTGCGGATTCCACGATGTACGTCACGTTGGAGCCGTGCAGCCACACGGGGCGTACTGGCCCGTGCAGCCTGGCCCTCGTGCATGCTGGGATCCAGCGAGTCGTGGTCGCCCACGAGGACCCCAACCCGTTGGTTTCAGGCCGCGGAATAGAGATGCTTCGCCAGGCCGGGCGCCATGTAGAACTCGGAGTGATGCGCGAAG
>JBIPMA010000222.1:0-2579 GCA_044369335.1 Schleiferiaceae bacterium
TCGATGTGAAAATCATCCCCATAGTTTTCTTGTAAGTGGGTATAGGGACCCATAATTCTAAATTTACCAACACCATATTGGTCTGATGGAATAGCTAAAATTCTAATTTTTGACATAATAAGTAATACCACTTAAAGTGTGGCTATATCAAAAATATAATGAAAAAAAATGAAAAAACAAAACTACTTTGCATTATTTACGCCAGTAATTTTACCTTTGAATATCGAATCACCAACTTTTAAAACAAGATTCTCATTAATTGTAGATGTTTGTTGTGCGGTCAAAATTTGACTTAACTTTTCATCCATAACTTTTCTAACTGTATTTTCAATTAATGTTGCTAATGCGTTCATATTCACACCACTAGCATTACCTGTGGGTTGTGGAGATTGTTTCTTTTGTGTTTGTTTTGGTTGTACACCTTCTTGTTCCATTAATCGTTTCGCACCTTTAACGAAATCCATATCTAAACTATCACTTAAAGAAATTTGTGGAATAGGATTTTCAATCATAGCCTTTTTAATTGCGTCGGGTAATTTAGATTGTTGAATTCTATCTGCTGTTGGTGTACCTACAGGTCTTGTATTTACTTGTGGTTGATTTTGTTCGTAAGATTCAGAAAGATAATCGGAATCGTTTGATGGTGCGATTAATTTACTCTCATCTATGTTACCTCTTTCGAAATCGCCGGTATCAACCTTATTCATTAATTTTTTCGCTTGTACCAATTTACTCATTAAATCGTTTGACGATATTGGACCATTGTTTAATTTTGACATATTATAAATATATTTTTAATTTATGAATTTATCAAGATTTTAAATCTTCTAATTGTTTCTGATAAATTCTCAGGTGTTGGGTTTGTTTGATTTTCATCATTTAATTTCACATTATCTTGAGAAATTAATGCATCTAATTCGGCTCTTGATGATTTATCAAACCTTTGTCTAGTCCCCTCACCAGGTCTTTCGTTACCACTAATTTGTCTTTGGTAATTTTTCCACTCACCTTCTTTTTTGTTATATAAATCTTTAACGGCGGATTCGTAGTCTTGGCGACTAAGAACTTTCTCACCATTTACATCTTTTATCTTACTCTTTAAAGTATTGTAAACTTCCTGACCATACTTAGGTTCGTTTGGTTCGGGTTTCTCAATAGGTTTGTCAGGTTGAACCGAAGGTTCAGGTTGTGGTGTTGGGGTAGGTTGTGGTTGTGGTTTTGCCGTAGGAGTTGTTTTTGGAACAATCTTTTTAGGTTGTGGTGGTGCTGGTTGTGTCGGTTGGTCCTTTTTAAATCTTGGGTCGTCCTCGAACCAATATGGTGAGAATACATCAACTTGACTTAAAGACTTCATTGCATTTGGTGCTTTACCTTTTTGATAATCGGGTAAGTCGGTTAATTTAAAAGGATTTAACCCTGGTTTTGTTTTTACTTCCTTAACTCGGTCAAGTCTAAACATTTTCCATCCTGGTAAACCTTTTTTAGAAGTTCCTTTAAAAACGTAAGCCCAAAATACTTTGTTACCTGATTTAGCATTAGTTCCTAAAACAACAGGTTCAATATCATATCGTAAACCGTTTAATACTTCATCATCATCACTTCTATAATCAATAGTGATAGGTTTTCTCTCACTAATAGCATTCCTAATCAAGAGAGTTTTAGTATCATCCTGTTCGTTTAATAATAATTTAAATATGTTAGATATAATACCCATTAAAAATCAGGATAACCTTTGTTTTTGTTAAATTTATTAGTTGCAACTACCTGATTTCTTGTGTTAATGTCGGTTGTTGAACCAACTTGTCCGTTATTATCACCCTTTCCTTTTTCATCGTTATCTGAAATTGCGTTCGGGTGAGTTAATCCATATGAATTATTACTTCCGTATAAATTTTTACTTAGGTTTTGTGCTCTTAAGTTAATATCGGTAGATGAACCTACTTTACCACTATTCTCACCTTTTCCTCTTTCGTCACCATCAGATATTGCATTTGGATTTGTGACTCCATATCCAAAACCATCATTATATAAGTTTCTACCTAAAAGTGAAATTCTTGTGTTAATGTCTGTTGTTGAACCGACTTGACCATTACTTTCTCCTTTACCTTTTTCGTCACCATCAGATAATGCGTTACGATTGGCGTCAGAATATTCGTTAGAACTATTATATGTATTTCTTGCTAAACTATCAATCCTTGCGTTGATATCGACTTTAGAACCGATTTTACCTTCATTGTCACCTTTACCTTTTTCGTCACCAGTAGATAATGCATTTTCGTGCATTGAGCTATAGATTCCCTTATCGGTATAGGAATTTTTACTTATGTGTTCTTTTCTATATTTTTCAGCAAGTAGCTCAAGTTGTGTTGCCATATTACATTAAATTTTTAATTCTTTCAATTTGTTCAAATAAACCCAACGATGATATTGGTGTTTTAAATGAATTATTTTTAACCAAATTAAGTTGTGGTAAAAAATCAGGTTTTTTGCTGTGTTTCTTTAAAAAACTATTTTTTCTTTCTCCCGTAATCCCACCCATTTCATCGGCTTTCTTTCTACCTTCTTTTCTATTTGTTATT
>JBIPMA010000024.1:0-9662 GCA_044369335.1 Schleiferiaceae bacterium
GAAGCAACTCGTTCAGGTCGCTATCTACCTCGGGGCGGTTAAGGTCGGCCCGCATGGCGGCGTGGAGCTCGCTGCGGCGGCGAATGAGTTCCGCACGCAATGCCGTGAGTCGGTTGCGGCGGTGGCTCAGTGGGAGCGAGGCAATTCGGTGGGAGGCGGCCTTGAGGGCGTGAAATTCGGAAGTGAACGATGGCGTCATACTCCGAAGGTAACGCGCAGAGACGCTGGTCAGTTCGCCACGATACCGTCGCGCAAGCGAATGATGCGCTTGGCGCGCTGCGCAATATCTTCTTCGTGGGTTACGACTACCAGTGTATTGCCGGCTTGGTGAATGTCGTCAAACAGACGCATAATTTCTTCAGAGGTCGTCGAGTCAAGGTTGCCTGTGGGTTCGTCGGCCAGGATGAGCGAAGGTTTGTTGACAAGTGCCCGAGCAATGGCTACGCGCTGGCGCTGTCCACCAGAAAGTTGGTTGGGGCGGTGGTCCATTCGGTCGCCAAGGCCTACTGAACGCAGGACGTCGGCGGCGCGGTCAAGGCGTTCCTCTTTCCCGATTCCTGCATACACGAGTGGCAGGGCGACGTTGTCCAACGCTGTTTGGCGCGGAATCAGATTAAACGTTTGAAAGACAAACCCGATTTCTTGGTTGCGGACCGCCGCAAGTTCGGCCTCGGCCATTCGGCTGACGTCGCGGCCCGCGAGTACGTAGGTTCCGGATGTGGGGGTGTCTAGGCAGCCCAACAAATTCATCAGGGTGGATTTGCCTGACCCCGAAGGCCCCATCAGTGCCACGTAGTCTCCGCGCTGAATGTCGAGATCAATGCCCTTGAGCACGTGCACCGTCTGGGCGCCCAATTGAAAATCGCGGGTAATTCCGCGTAAGTGAAGTACAGAGTCAGTCATCGCTACCCATCAACGCAAGGTTGATGCCAAGGTATACCATTCGGCCAAAAATTGGGCCCCAGACGCGGGTTGCGTCAAAGTTGCTCACAAACCCCGGGTCGTCCGCACTTAAGAATTGATGGTTGTTCAGATGATCAACGACTCCGGCAATAGGTTCCATTTGCCGTACGTTGAGGGCGTTTTCAACGCCAATGTATGCGTCGCCCCAAGGCAGATCCCGACGGAGGTGAAGGTGGAGCAGGGCAAAGTCCGGACTGATGCTGCGCACTACGCCGCCGGGACCAGGAGGCAGATGCATTCCCGCGTAGTGCTGCCAAGTGGCGTTTGCGAACCACTTTTGGCGGAACTGGTACTCGGCATGAAGCATCGCCCGACGTGGCGACACGTATGGAACGGCATCCCAAACTCCAAAGTAGGATCCGCGCACCTCTTGTATCCGGTAGGCGGCGCGCGCCTTCCAGTTTTTTGAAAACTGATGCTCCCATTGAAGACTTGCGCTTCGGGACGTCATGGTGGATTGGTAAAAGAAGATTTCGGTGGCAGAGCGGTAAAAGTCCAGTAGTACGGCGCGGTCAAGGTTGCTTATTTGGGCGTCAAACACAACACTTCCGGGATAGTAGTTGTGGACGTAGTTCCACACTCCAGATAGGCTGGCGGTGGTTCCAGATTCAATATTCTGAGCGCTGCCCCAAGGATTCACTGCATGTTTAACAGTTCGGGCACTCGCAAACCTGCCCAATGACTCGACGGCGGGCATCGCCATGCGGAATCCGCGTCCGTAGCCCCCCCGAATGGTGAAACGAGGGGTGGGTGCGTACCGAAGGTGAAACCTCGGACTGTACTGAAGCCCGGCAATCGAGTGGTAGTCTGCGCGGGCACCCAGCACGGCGGTAAACTTTGGTGAGGGCTCAAACGTCCATTCGCTGAACACCCCCGGAGCCGATTCGATCCATGCATCATCGTGGGCCAAGCCTGGGTGGTGCCAGTCGGTCACGTACCGGTCGAGCGACCAACTCACCCCAGAAGTCTGCGACCATTTTATACCCCCTTCGCGAATGAGAACCTGTGCCATCCCGCCACGTTGGTCTCCTTCGAGAATCTGACTTTGGGCGAGGTCCAATGGCCCAAGGCGCGCATCCAAAGACTGCTGGTAGGCATGCACAATGATGCCCACACTCATGTCGGGATCGTCGGGGTTGACCCATCCGGTTTTTGAGGTAAATGCGGTGCGTTTTTGGGTGACTGACGAGGTCCAGGCCACGCTCGGGGCGTTAGCGCCTAGCTGCCCACCCTCACGGGTGTCTTGCAATCCGTGCAGGGTAAAAATTCCCTCCCAGCCGTTTTGCCCCCAGTAGCGCGCGCGGAGCATGCCGTTGAGTTGACCCCCCAGCGCGTTGTCGGCAAAGCCGTCCATGTTCATGTCCCGAAACCAGCGGGTTTGGTTGGCGTGAAGAAGGGTTCCGACGGTCCACTTGGCGCTGAGTCGCTGCGCGTAGTCGCCGTTGAGCTCCATACGGCCTGCATTGTTGAGGTAGGCATTGGCGCTGGCGCGACGGGGCGTTTCGGCCGTAATTCCTTCGTCGGGCTTAATCAGTTCGACGTTGACTTGGCCGGTCATGCTCTCAAATCCGTTGGTTGCGGCACCTATTCCCTTGGTCAGTTGGATACCTTCGACCCAGGTTCCGGGTATAAACTGCAGCCCACTGTTGGCGAGCAAACCGCGCACGAGCGGAGTCATTTCAGTCTGAATCTGCGCGTACTTCCCGTCGAGTCCGAGCAACTGAATTTGGCGCGTCCCCGTCACGGCATCGGTAAACGCTGCGTCAATCGACGGATTGGTTTCAAAGCTCTCTGACAGGTTGCAGCAGGCGGCTTTCTTGAGTTCGCCCTTCCCAATCGAGGTAGTAAGGGTGGCGGAACGCGCCTGAACTACCGCATCTGGAGCTTCAGAACGCACCACAACCTCGTCAATAGCGACGACGCTGTCGCGCACTTGGGCATTCGCCGCACCAGCAGCTAGCAACCAGAGAGCAACCGCACTAGTGCGCATTGAGTTCCCGGTACTTGCAGCATTCGTGGACTTTGGCGTAGTCCTCTTCTTTGGCCTTGACCTTTTTGGTGTCGTGGCCCACTACCGCAACTACCTCGTGGAGCCGCTGTTCGGTAAGCTTTTTGCCGTTGAAGGCTACTTTGACCTGGTGGGTCTCAGTCGACCAGTCGGCAAAGCGCACTCCAGGGGTGTTCAAAAGGGCAGTTTCGATTCGCTTTTCGCACATTCCGCACACGCCATCTACCCAAAAGGTTACCTCGGAAGTCTGCGCAAGCGCGGAACAAGAAACGAGAAACCAGAAACCAAAAAGAAGATTTTTCATATTAGTTGAACGGGTTTTGAAAGAGCGTATCGCTCTCTATTGATGTGTCGGTGAGGGTGTTCAAGAACGCCACAAGGGCAAGTCGCTCCTGTAGGTTGAGGCCCAGTCCGCCCGCTCGAATGATGTCGCCCATAGCAGGGTCGATGTTCGGAGAGTTGGCGTGGGTTCCGCTGTTGTAAAAGTCCACGACCTCCATCAGGGTTTGAAAGCGGCCGTCGTGCATGTACGGCGGGGTGTAGGCGATGTTGCGCAGCGACGGAACCTTAAACTTGCCCATGTCGTTCGGGTTGCCCGTGACCCCGCCAAGCCCGGGGTCGGTGATTACCGTGTCCAGTCCATTGTTCATGAACTTGTGGTTGGTGAACAGGGTTCCACCGTGGCAGTGAAAGCAGTCTGCACCGCGAACCGGAGCGTTTGGGTTGGCTTCGCCATTGAATAACTGTAGGCCGAGTTGTTCTTCGGGAGTGAGGCTTTCAAGTCCGCGCGCAAAACGGTCAAACTTGCTCGAGCCACTCATTATGCTGAGCATGAACTGCTCTGCCGCCAAGCCGAGCTCTTCGGCCGTGATGGTCTTGACCCCGAACGCCTTCCAGAAGAGGTCTCGGTAGGTGGGGCTCGCGTTGAGCTTCGCAAGTACGCTCTCTACGCTATGGTCCATTTCGCGCGGATCTTGAATCGGAACCAACGTTAAATCGCGCAGCATCGGGCTGCGACCGTCCCAAAAAAAGGCGGTGTGGTAGGCCAGGTTGTGCAACGGCATGCTGTTGCGGTCGCCTACGGCTCCGGTGATTCCGACTGAAAATTGCAGTCCGTGGTCGGTCATTCCGAAGCTGGTATTGTGGCAGCTTCCGCAGCTCTGCGTTGAGTCTCGCGACAAAATCGGATCGTAAAACAACCTGCGGCCGAGGAGTACGCCCTCGACGGTCAGTGGGTTGTCTTCGGGAATCGGCGGTGGTGGGAAGCCCTGTGGCACATTCAGCGCGAACGGGGTCGTGGGCGGCGGATTTTCTCCACAACTCACGGCCAAGAGGGCGATCAGTGCAAGAACAAAGTACTTCATTTTACATTTTCAAGCGCAACCCAGCTGAACGATTGGCTCACGTTTTCAGAGATTCGATGGGCGACTCCGCCATCAAAACTGCTGTGCGAAAAAGCCCCGTCTTCAGAGGGGCGAACCTCGTTTAGGGCATAAAACAATTTTTCGGCGTTCCAGTTCAGTACGAGGCGGCGTGGACCGCGCAGGTCGAGGACGCCGTTGACTACTACGGGCATGCGGTTTTCCATGTTTGCAATGTGGTAGAGCCAGGGCTCGCGCGCTCCGCTGTTTTGGTAGAAGCCTTCGATGGCCATGAACACGTATCCTCCCTGCCAGCCCCAGTGCAGGTTGTTCACGGTTGGGTTGAGCGGGTGACCGACCTTCCATTGTGAGGGGTCCCCAAAGTTTCGGGCGGAATCAAGCCCTACAGTGAATGCGATCCCGATGTATTCGGCTTTTGGAATATTGTCCGGAACCGTTACCGTCCAAGGTTTGCCTTTGGTGAAGAAGGCATAAATCGGATCGCCGGCCTCGTCGACTAGCGGGAGGCGGCTGCCATCTGCTTGAATTAAGGCGAATTCGGACAGAATCATGTCGGCGCGCTCCACAAGAAATGTGTCTCCGGTCTCCGGCTGAACCAGGGTCATGCTACTGTAGGCGAGATCCTGACCGTTCCATTTGGGCTGAATGCTCATTTCAAGCGAAACTTCGCTGCCCTCTGGGGTACATGCCACAGAAAGTGCGGCGATGGCTGAAAAAAGTACAAAGTTTCTCATGGTGGTAAAGTTACGTTGCCGAACTTCGTGCCATGACCGTGCCAAAACCCGCTTGGAAGCTTTCGAAGTCAGAATACCTAAAAATAGGCATTTTATTGGCAATTTTCGTGACCGGAGTCACCGCGGCCTACCTCATTCAGCGCCCTGAGCGGCAGCTTCCGGTACTTAATCCCTCGGATCTGAATCCGGCACTGGTCGCCGACAGCCTTGAGGGTAAGGGCATGGACCACCGAGTGGCCGACTTTGATTTGGTGGACCAAACGGGGACCCGCCGCAGTGCCCGCGATGTCGAGGGCAAAGTCCGGATTGTCAGCTACTTTTTTACCACATGCCCGACCATTTGTGTGGATATGGCGGGTGGCTTGCGCCGCGTCCAGGATGCCTTTAAAGCAGATGACCGACTGCGCATCCTTTCGCACACGGCGATGCCAGAATACGACAGCGTGCCCGTGCTTGCCGACTATGCCGCGCGTAACGGCTGCGATCCAAGCCAATGGTGGCTACTAACGGGTACACCCCAGGAGCTCAACCGACTCGCGCGAACTAGCTACTTTGCGGTACTTGAAGAGGGTCAAGGCTGGGACGAGCACTCGTTCATTCATACCGAAAACCTCGTGCTCGTCGACGCTGAAGGCCGTCTGCGTGGCTACTACGACGGCACCGACCCTAAGGCGGTGGACCAGCTGATTAAAGACATTCCTTTGCTGCTCCCCGATGCCCGTTAACCTGAGCCCGCTGCGCGTGGCGCTCCTTCAGTACGACATCGCGTGGTGTGACCCGGATGCCAATTTTGCACGGATTCGCTCGCTGCTTCCGGCCCCTGGGAGCGTCGACGTGCTGCTGCTGCCCGAGGCCTTTTCCACGGGGTTTGCCACGCCGCAGGCGCACGAGGTTGCGGCACGCAGCGCGCAGGCTGTTGACTTTTTAACGACACTTGCTTCGGAACTTCAGTGCGCCGTGGGCGCGTCTGTTTTTGTGCCCCACGAATCGGGCAAAGTGGCCAACCGCTTCTTTTGGGTCGAACCCGACGGAACCACTACCATCGCCGACAAGCGCCACCTTTTTGCGGTAGCGGGCGAGCACCGTGACTTTGAACGTGGAACCGAAGCCGTCGTCGTCACCTGGCGCGGATGGCGCCTTCGCCTGGCGGTTTGCTTTGACCTTCGCTTCCCGGTTTGGTTGCGAAATACGCTCGATGACGACGGGACTTCCGCCTACGACGGCCTACTTGTGGTCGCCAATTGGCCAGAGGCCCGCGAAAATGCGTGGAATACGCTGTTGGCCGCTCGAGCCATGGAAAACCAGTGCTACGTAGCAGGTGTGAATCGCGTGGGCACAGACGGATTCGGAGTCGACCACAGCGGCGCGAGCCGCATGATCGGCCCTTGGGGTGATGTGCTAGCGGGATCACCTCTGCACCTACCGGCGTTGGTTACTTCTGAATGGGACCCAATCCACCTCGCAGCAGTCCGGAAGCGCTTCCCTTTTCTGGCTGATCAGGACCCGTTTGCGGTGCTGGGGATGCCCCCGGAAGCCACTGGCGCTCTACCGTCCAACCCACAGTAACCTCAATCGCTTCGGGATCTGGGATCGGTGTTTCGGCCTCGGTTCGCGTCCACCAGTCAGGGGCATCTAGTTTCCCGTTTTCATTCAGGTCCGCAAAGCTTTGTAGTTGGTACGTGCCGGGTTTCAACCCTTCAAGCGTCCATGAATTGGTGCCGGAACCTTGCCACACCACGATCCCGTCGCGCCGCAGTTGGTGCACCCAGGTTCCGTCGGTGTCTGGGGCTACGGTCAGCTTGAGTACCCCAGACGAGTCCGCTGGAAGCTGCCGAAATTGAGCTACACTGTCGGGCTTCGCGGTGGGATCGGAGAGCCACAGTACAAGACTGTCTCCAGGGGTGACGCGCTCCGAAAACCAGGCTACTGGCGATTTTTCGCCGGTTCCGAGCTGAAGATTACCGTCGGGATCACTGAACGCAAAGATTTGGTAGCCGCCGTCGGCCAAATAGGGAAGGGTAAAACGACCGTCTTTGCCGCTGCGCGACCCGTAAACCGGAGGCGTAAAGACCGCGGAATCCGGAGCGTCACCCTTGTGCAGAACCACGGCCTGGTTGTCCCAAGGCTTGCCGGTTGAGGGGTTAAGGACCACTCCTCTAATTTGGCCCGAATCAATAGTAGTGCCCGTGGCAAACACCCAAAACGGTTCACTCATCGGGTTGTTCTCGTGCAAATCGCGAATTCCGTTTCCAAACTGAATGATGTAGGTGCGGTCGGGCTCGAGGCTACCATCCCACGACATTTTAAGCGTTTTACCCTTTAACGAGTACCGCGGCTCGCCGGGAATCGGTGGCGACGTTCGAATGCTGGCGCCCGGGTTGTTGAGCACGACGAATTCGTTGAAGGTCCATGACAGTTCGTTAGTCTGGACCGATGTAGCCCCCATCTCCACATTGGTCACTAGAACCACAGGTCCGTCGGTGTCGCGGGGTCCACCGTCAGGGGGCGTGGGAAGGGCGCATCCGTGAACGATAAGCGTCAATGCGTTAACGAAAACGATGAATCGTTGAGCGACCGATGGTTTTTTAAACATTTTTCCCCACATTTGTGAACTGTACCCTAACCTTAGAGTAATTATGAACAAACGTACGCAACGCATCGGCCTTATCGGTTTGCTCCTAGCCCTTCCATTTATTGGGATGGCGCAATCGGTAAGCGCACTTCTTCCGGTAGAATCGGCCGGAACGTTTACCCCCATCAGCTCGCCCGACTACACCTTGGGCTCGGCCACTATGGACGACCAGGAGTATGTTGACCCGGCCTCTCCGACAACAGGATCAGCCGCTACAGGTCCTGGTTTTGCTCTTGGTTTCACGGTGTCTATTAATGGGGTTTCGTTCAATAAAATCGGAATTTCAACGAATGGCCATGCCACATTGGGGTCTGCATCTTCTGCCACGATGACCGTTTCAACGGCGTACGGAGCAGTTTCTCCAACTCCTCCAACGGGTGGATTGGTGCTTGCCCCTTTAGCCGCTGATTTGCAGGGTCAAACTGGTGCCGCGATTTACCTCAAGTCACAGGGTACAGCTCCCAACCGCGAGTACATCGTAGAATGGAATAAGATCAAGCGCTACGGCTCATCAGGTACCGGTGACACGTTCACGTTCCAGCTGCGCATTCTTGAGAGTGGTGCCATCAGCTATGTGTACAAAAAACTTCATACTTCGAGCACCACAGCTACAGCTCAAGTAGGTATTCGTTCATCGGTCGACTACACCAACGCAACGGGATCTTGGGGCTCAGTTCTGCAGGGTACTGCAAACACTGGAACCCTGAACTACACTGGAGGGATCACATCTGGCAAAACAATCAGCTGGGCAATTCCATTGTGTCCACCAGCGTCACTCTTGATCACTACAAAGACACCTACAAGTGTTAACTATAGTATCTCTTCGTTTACTGGCACCACCTATCAAATTGAGTACGGTGCCGCTGGATTTACGCAAGGTTCAGGTACCCTAGTGACTGCGGGTTCAACCGGAAGCATTACCGGTCTTTCGGCCAGCACCTGCTACGACATCTACGTGCGCAACAACTGCTCAGCATCAAGTAACGGCTACTCAAGCTGGGTCGGCCCCCTAAACGTCTGCACTCCTTGTTTGGTTCAGACAATGCCGTTTACTGAAGGCTTTGGCACATGGCCACCACTCTGCTACACCTACGACTCGGGTGACGAGGATTGGATCCACAACACCGCCGGCTACGCCCAGGCAAGCTACTGGAACTACATTGACAAGTCGTTCATTCTCGAATCGGCACCCATATCTATTAATGTTCCTGCTCGCGTAGTGATGGACTGGTCGCATATGGCTATGTCATCGTACCCCTTTGACAGTTTGACTGTACGAGTGCGCAGCATAGGTAGCACGGCATGGACGAATGTCATATCACTCAAGGGTTCTGCGTTCAATACTCCGGGAGCTACAAATACGGGCCCCGCCGCGGTATTCTCGCACGATATCGCATACTTGCCATCAGCATTTGTTGGCGACACCATCGTACTGCAAGTCTACGGCTGGTCAGACTTTGGTCCGAATGCATTCGTGGACTTTGTAACGGTTGAAGCCCAACCTGCATGCCCTGAACCACTGCAACTCGGCGTGTCTTCAGTGACTGATGTAACGGCCAACCTAAACTGGCAGAGCGGAGCTTCAGGCTTTGTGGTACAGTGGGGTCCTGCGGGCTTCTCAATCGGAACCGGTGCTTCTGATACCGTTTCTACGAATTCGGCGGTAGCTACGGGACTGGTACCCAATTCGTCCTACGACTTCTACGTCATGGCTCTTTGTGGCGGAGCGGGCAACTCAATTTGGTCTGGCCCATTTAGTTTCAACACATTGTGTGCAGGATTTACCCTCCCAACTGGTTACAGTGCGAACTTCGATCAGTACGTTGCGACGAATCAACCGGATTGCTGGTACAAGAGTGGTTCGGCAACGTTTGCAATTCCCACCTTCCCTGGCACTACTGCATATTCAGCTCCAAACTATGCTTTGGCAAATATGGGAGGCA
>JBIPMA010000215.1:0-2567 GCA_044369335.1 Schleiferiaceae bacterium
TATCAAGGCCGGAACCAAGGCAAAGATGACCGTAACCATGGTGCGCTTCATGTCGATGGCGTCGCGAACGTGGGCGCCGCTGTGGGCGTTGTGGTTTGGAACAAAGAACATCGTCTCAAGCGCATTGTGCAGCGGGTACAAGCCCTTGAGCTTGCCCGTAGTTACCGCAGGACGGGTGGAGTCAAATAGATTCTGAACGAATTTCATCGGTTTCTTGGGATTAATTCATTTCGGTGTAGAGTAGATCGAGTGCTTCTTCAGCAAGTTTTTGCAGTTCCTGCTTTGAGGGGCAGACTACTTCGCAGAGGGCGAAGTCTTCAGGTACAACTTCATAGGCGCCGAGTTGTTCCATTTTCTCAAGGTCCTTGGCCCACATCGCCTTGAGGAGCGGCATGGGAAGGATGTCGAACGGAAATACTTTTTCGTACAAACCGGTCACGACAAACGCGCGGTCTTCGCCGTGCTGCTTGGTAGAGAGGTCGTACTTCTTGCTTGGAGTCAACCAGCTAAAGAGCGTGCGGCTCACCGACCACTTTGCGAAGCTTGGAAGCACCCATCCGAAGAAGTCGGTACCCTCCCCTTCTGGGATGGCCGTTAGTTGGCTGGCATAGTACGTCAGATAGCCAGACTTGCTCACTTTGGTTCCGGTCAGCACGCTGCCTGAAATCACGCGGTAGTTGCCCGACTTGAGTTCGGTGCTCAGGAAGGTCTCGAGGTTCGCTCCAGCTACCGCCGTAACGGCGCGGGGCTTGGCGATACCGGTTCCGCTCAGCGAAAGCACGCGCTCGAGCTTGAAGTTGCCGGTGCGGGCCAAATGGCCGATGATGGCTACGTCTTGGTAGTTGAGCGTCCAAACCACTTCACCCTTGTTGAGCGGACTGATTTGGTTGATGTGCACGCTCGTGGTGCCTGATGGATGAGGTCCCTTGAACTGGTGTAGTTCGACGCCGCTGGCCTTGGTGAGGGCAGCAGCGGTTTCGTTCGCCGCAATGGACAGCACGGTGCGCTTGCTGAGCAGTCCGACCACCTGAAGACCCATCGCGAAGTCCTCTTCGCGGCCCGCGAGGGCTACCACCGGAGCAACTGCGAGGGGTTCGGTCGCCATTCCGTTGACAAACACGGCCTTGGGCTGGGCATCAGGACTTGCGATGCGGCCGTAGGGGCGCGATTCAACCAGCGACCACGCACCCGACTCGAGGAGCCAGTTGATGGCGTCTTCGCGGTTGGCCGGGGTTCCCGAAGTGAATTTGCGGTACTCTTGCTGGCTGTCAGCGAGGACTACGACCGCCAGGATTTTGCGTTTTTCGCCGCGCTCGATGCGCGCCACTTCACCGCTCACCGGCGAGGTGATGCGGATGCGTGGATCGGCTTTGTCGGTGAAGAGGACGTCGCCCGCGAGGACGCGATCTCCTTCTTTTACAGCAAGTTTGGGGACAAGTCCGCGGAAGTCGCTCGGGCGAACCGCGTAGACCGAAGCGCTGAGGTGGCCATCGACGAGGGCTTCAGGCGCTCCCAAAATCGGGAGGTCAAGACCCTTACGAACAGTATGTAAGTTAGGCATAACGGCGTAAAAAATTCGCCGCAAAGGTACATTAGTCACATTGCAAAAAAGTGAATATTTAACATGTTTTTACCACCTTTAAGGCATGCAAATACTGCGAACCGCGCTCTGGGCAATTGGCTTAGTGTTGTACCTACCAAAACTTTCGGCGCAACTTCCTGATATCAAAAAAGATAGCCTTATTCACAGCGTGATGTGGCACCCGGTGGATCGCGTGGATGCACCACCTGTAGTTGGACTTGGCCAAGAGGGTGCCCTTCAGCTTCGCTTTGACGACTTTAGCCAGTCGGTGCTTCCGCTTCGCTACGTCTGGGTGCACTGCGACCGAAACTGGGCCCCCTCGCCCATTATTGCCTCTGAATACTTGAGCGGGTTTTGGGAAGGACTCATCGCAGAAGGCCGCCTTTCGTTCAACACCTACCAAGGGTACAGCCACTATGCGGCGACGCTGCCTGAATCGAGCAGCATGCCGGTCTTGTCTGGAAACTACTACCTCGAAATCTACCACGACGAAGAGCTGCTTTTGCGGCTCCCTACCGTGTTTGCCGAATCGACCGCCGACCTTCAGCTCGCCGTGCGCCGCCCCGCAGCCCCACGCCTGACAGCGCGCTACCAGGAGGTCGACGCGTGGTTTCCGTGGGATGCGAGCCGCACAACCAACCCTTTTGCCGACATTCGGCTCGGAATCATTCAAAACCGCGACTGGACGTCGTACCGCTTGCTGGCTCCGCGCTTTGCGCAGGGCGACCGACTGGATTTTGACTACAACGGCGGCGAAAACTGCTTTTTAGCCGGAACCGTGATGCGCTTTGCCGACACCAAAAACCTTCCGGCGGGTTCGCTTCGGGTATCGCGCTACGAGCTGCAGGACCGCTGGGTGGGTTTTGTCCGGCAAGACATCCCCACCGGGATTTTGGGCTACACGCGCCAGGATGATGCCCGCGGAAGCTTTGTTCCGCGCGCCGCACGGGGCGACAACCATACCCAGGCCGACTACTTGTGGCTG
>JBIPMA010000216.1:0-2565 GCA_044369335.1 Schleiferiaceae bacterium
TTCATCCCACGTGACACGCACCATGGACTTGCGGGCGCCGAGTCCCTCTCCGCCGACGTACAACCATCCAAGGACGGGGGCGTATATGATACCAAATATGGGTGCACCGTCGCGAACTAGAGCAACGTTTACAGTGAATTCACCATTGCGCTTAATGAATTCCTTGGTGCCGTCCAGAGGATCCACCACCCAAAACGTATCCCATTTACTGCGCTCCGAATACGGAATGCTCCTACCCTCTTCGCTGAGCACCGGGAAACCTGCCGCCGAGAGCACAGGATCGAGAATGGCATGCGCCGCATGGTCTGCTGCGGTCACGGGGCTGTTGTCAGACTTCACTTCGACATTCATGTCTTTTAGACCCTCGTAAACTTCGAGAATGGCATCTGCAGCGCGGTAGCACGCTTCGAGGACCACCGGCCCCCAAGAATTAGGTTCTGACATGTTCGTGCAATAAAAAAACCCCGGGAAATCCGGGGTTGTGTATGTGTGCGATTGACTATTGAAGTCGTGCGTTGATCGGCAGCGTGTAGCTCATTTTTACCGGGCGACCACCCACCTTAGCAGGCGACATCTTCGGCATCAAGCGTACGACACGAAGCGCTTCTTCGTCCAAAAGCTTATCTACTCCGCGGTCGACTTTGACGTTCGTCACCTTGCCCTCTTTGTCGATGACAAACGAAACCCATACTTTACCTTGAATACCCATCTGCTTGGCCATCTCTGGAAACTCGAAGTTCTTACCAATAAACTGGCGTGCCTTAAGGTTGAAGCAGTTAAAGCGCTCGTCTTCAGTAGGAAGGTTTTCACAGCCAGGGAATACAGGACGGTTTTCAACGTTCACGAAGCTGAATACCTCGTCTTCGGTGCTCACCTCCATAATTTCAATCTCAGAGTCGTCATCAATCTCAGTTGAAACAAGATCAATCTCAACGATGTCAATCTTGTCATCCACAATTTTGAACTCCAACGTCGGCGCGGGCGGTGGCGGAGGGGGTGGCGGAGTATTGCGGTTTGTGACGATCATTTCTTCGTCCTCTAAAACTCCCTCAAGTGTACCCAAATCCATAGGACCTGTTTCGTACGTCTTCCATTCAAATGCCATCCACGTGACGCCCAGGGCAATCACCAGACCAAGCTGCAGAAAGAGGCCCTTACGAGCGTCGAGGTCTGCAGCAAAATTTTTACGCGGGTTCATACTACGTCGTGTTTGGGGTTAAAGATACGCTTTCTCAGGAATCGAGCAAGAAGCATGCCTACCGCAATGCCAGCGGTATTCGCAAGAACATCGGACCACGAAAACATACGACCCACGGCAACAATGGGTTGCAGAAATTCAACGGTCAACCCGTACATAAAACTTAACAAAAAAACCTTCCAAGGCCCCGCCTGGGAACGGCTGTAAAGCATTAACGGAAGCGCGATTCCGGCATATGCACCAAAGTGCAATACCACGTCGCGAAGCATGCGAAAGATCCCAGGCAACTCCACACTCGGCTGAAGCGAGTAAAAAAGGACAATGCCCGCCCAGAGAAGGGCGAGCATTAGCCAAAACCAGCGCTGCTGGAATATTTTCTGCACAAAAAGACGGATTATGCTCCGACTAAGGCTCGGTAGGCATCTACATCGAGAAGGGCCTCAACGTCTGCGATTGAAGCGACTTTAATGCGTACCATCCAACCTGCGCCGTAGGGGTCAGTGTTGACGAGGTCGGGCTGGCTGTCGATGTCAGCGTTGACTTCAACAATCTCTCCGGCCACAGGTAGGTACAGGTCACTTACCGTCTTAACGGCTTCCACGGATCCAAATACTTCCTCGGCAGCAAGTGTTTCGCCTTCAGTCGGGATGTCGACGAATACGATATCTCCCAATTCTCCTTGGGCAAAATCTGTGATGCCAACGGTGGCGATGTCGCCGTCCAGGCGAATCCACTCGTGGTCTTTGGTGTAGCGTACGTTGCTTGGGAATTCCATGGCGCAAATATAGGAAGGCGAAGGGCCGAATTATCCGCCCAAATTGAGGCGCAAAGCGATACCGCTTTGCCACTGGTTGGTAGGGAATGCCTGCGATGTTTTGAACGAACTCAACGTTTGATCGTAGTAAAACTGGGTCGTGAGGCGGCGACTCATGCGGTAGTCGGCGGTCAACTTAATTGTGGTGCGCGTTTGGCCGGCTGTCGCTTGATTAAAATCCTCGAGAATTCGGCGAATTACCGTTTGGTTGTCGCTGAATTTGACGTCGAGCTTGAGTTCGAGGTTGGACTTAATGGTACGTGGAATTCCGCCATTTTCCACAATGCGGAACTGCACATCTTTGACGATGTAGCCGACGCCCACCGTTACGTCCTTGGATTTGCTCTCGGTCAGTTGGTTGTTGGCCATGCTGAGGTTGAGCTGGCGGGTCATGCCGTAGTTTAGTTTAAACGAAGCGTTGGTCTTGGTGCGCAGGTCGACTCCGAGCAGCGGCGACATAGATTCGGTAACCGAAATTTGGCCTACCTGGCGATCTGGCATGATGTCAAAATTATCGTTGCGCGGGAAGGGGTCCAGCGGATTGTCCTGAAGG
>JBIPMA010000217.1:0-2557 GCA_044369335.1 Schleiferiaceae bacterium
TCTGCCCCAGGCGAGGATGCGGTTCAGGGATTCAGCCCGTGAAACGCCCTTGAGCTGCTCGTTCTCGGCTTCGCCAAAGTGAATTCCGAGCTCGGCCGCCATGCGCTGCCAGGCCAAAAAGTGGTACTGGGCCGTGTCGACCAGCACCCCGTCGAGGTCAAAAAGAAATCCGCGGATCACAGGGCCTGGGGTTCGAGAACCCGCAGCACGTCAATGTGGTACTCCACCAAGCGGTTTACCGGCTTGGCTTGGGTGCGTCCGTAGCGCACGCCGGCTTCGGCGCAGGCTTTTTGGAGCAGCGGCTCAAAGGCCTTAGCCACCGAGCCTACGAAGTTCACTTGGGCGCCTTGACGGGCCTCGGCGAAGCAGAGCACGTGGAACTCGATAAAGGCCTTAAAGCCCTCGAATACAATCTCTTGAATGTACGGATGCTCGGCGTGGTCGCCGGCAAACCGGGCGTAGTTCGCGAGGTAGACGTTGGCGTTGGGCTCGTTGTACACTGCCTGAAAAATCTCGGCTTTGCCGACGCCGTAGGCTCCGATAAAGGCGGCGTGAAGGTCCGCGGGAAGGCGCTTGTACAGAAAGTCGCGCACCAACCGCTTGCCGATGTAGCTGGCAGAACCCTCGTCGCCCAAAATGTAGGCCAGAGCGGGTACCTCTTCGTGCACAGCAGTACCGTCGAAGTAGCATGAATTGGATCCAGTTCCGAGAATGCACGCGATGTGCGGCTCACCAAAGTAGGTGGCGTAGGCCGCGGCGAGCAAGTCGTGGTCGACCAGGACGTTGGCCGCCGTGAACACGCGCTCAAGGCCTTTGGCGATGATGGCGTTCAGTGCGTCGGACGAGCATCCGGCTCCGTAGAAAAAAACCTTCTCGACCGAGGGGGCGTAGGCCATGATTTCGGATTCGGCGCGCAAGGTGCGCTCGACTTCGTCCGCGTCGTGAAAGTAGGGGTTGAGCCCTTTGACCGACCAGCGTCCGACCTCATTGGCCGAAGCGTCCAAAAGAATCCAATCGGCTTTGGTGGAGCCGCTTTCGACGATAAATACCATAATTTCTTAAGATTGAGCAGCCATGCGCACCGCCATATCGGCCATGCGCGCAGAGTATCCGGCCTCGTTGTCGTACCAGCCCATGATTTTCACAAGGGTTCCGTTGGCTGACGTGATGCCTGAGTCAAAAATGCACGAGTGCTTGTTGCCCACGATGTCGGCAGACACGATGGGGTCTTCGGTGTACTGCAAAATGCCCTTCAACGGACCTTCGGCGGCGGCTTTCATGGCAGCGTTGATTTCGGCGGCCGTGGCAGGCTTGGCCAGCTCAACGGTCACGTCGGTAGCCGAACCCGTAATCGTTGGGACGCGGATCGCGTAGCCGTCGAGCTTGCCCTTCAGTTCGGGAAGCACAAGGCCCACGGCCTTGGCGGCTCCGGTGGTGGTCGGAATCATGCTCACGGCAGCGGCGCGGGCGCGGCGTAGGTCGCGGTGCGGGGCGTCCTGAATGCTCTGGTCGTTGGTGTAGGCGTGTACGGTCAGCATGTAGCCCTTGACCACTCCGAAGGTATCGTTGAGGACCTTCATCATCGGAGCCAAGCAGTTGGTCGTGCAGGAAGCGTTGCTGAACACGTGGTCGTCGGGGCCGAGGATGCCTTCGTTCACACCGAGTACGACGGTCTTTACGTCGTCGGCTTTGGCGGGGGCGCTGAGGCCCACTTTCTTGGCGCCGGCCTGCAGGTGCAGCTCAAGCTGCTCTTTGCTGGTAAAGATTCCGGTCGACTCGATTACGAGGTCCACACCCAACTCGCCCCATGGAAGCTCAGCAGGGTTCTTGATGGCGGTGATGCGAATCTCTTTGCCGTTGACGATCAGACTGTTTGGAGTGTGCGAAACCGTGCCTTGGAAGCCTCCATGCGCCGAGTCGTACTTGAGCAAGTGCGCCAAGGTGGCGGTGTCGGTCAAGTCGTTGATGGCTACAATCTCAACGTCGGGACGTACGATGAGGTTGCGAAAGGTGAGGCGGCCGATGCGGCCAAATCCGTTGATTGCGATCTTATTCATAGCGAGTACAAAAAAACGAGTAAAATGGGTTAGATAGACAGTATTCGGGCGATGCGCAGCAAATCTTCGTCCAGCGAAGCTTTGTTGAGAATGGCCATGGGTAGATGGGTGTGCGCAAGCTGGCCGCTCACGATGCCCACCATGACGTCGGACTTGCCGTTGAGCAAGGCCTCCACCGCCGCCACACCGAGTCGGCTGGCGTTGACTCGGTCCAGCATGCTGGGCGAACCGCCCCGCTGAATGTGTCCGAGAATGGTGACTTTGACGTCGAGGTCGGGGTTGTGTTGTTTAAGTGCGTCGGCGAGCTCAAAGGGGGTTCCGAGGCGGTTGCCTTCGGCGACGACGACGATGTTGCTGGTTTTTTTGCGTTCGGCCCCTTGGTCAATCGCGGCCTTGAGCTCTTCAATGGTGGTGCTGCGCTCGGGAAGAACAATGCTAATTGCGCCCGTCGCAAGGCCGGAGCTCAGTGCAATGAATCCGGCGTCGCGGCCCATAACCTC
>JBIPMA010000218.1:0-2546 GCA_044369335.1 Schleiferiaceae bacterium
TCCTGCTCAATCGAGTAGGTAAAAGGGACGTTCGCGAGTTCCGCCTTCGAAACCCACACCGCCCGCTCGCCATCTTCGTCGGGAACCGCGACCGTGCTGTACGTCTCAAACGCCATCGGCCCCACCGCCGAAACTCGGTAAAAGAAGCTAAACACCTGCACTTCGGGGTCAAATGCCGACACTACGGGGAACTCGTTGAAGAAAACCAATTCTCCGACCGCGACGTCCAGCTGAAGTTCTTCCTGAAACTCGCGCACTAGGGCTTCGCGAATGCCTTCACCCCACTCGACCCCACCGCCGGGATACTTGACGAGGGGTTTACCGCGAAAGCGCTCTGCGCTCACCAGCACCTGCCCTTGGGCATTCTCTAAAAATCCGTAAACGCGGACGGTGCGCTTGCTCATGGGATCAAAGGTCGTACGACACGGAGCATTTCGCGCTTTCCGGGTGGCCCTTTCGGGCGTTCCACACGCCACCCTCTGGCTGCCAGTGCCCTGCGAACTACGCCTTGAGCGCAGTAGGTGACCCAAATTCCGCCAGGGCGAAGTATGTCCAGCCAACGGTGCAGCATTGCTTCGGTCCAAAATTCGCGCTGCACCCCAGGGCCAAAGGCGTCGTAGTACACCAAGTCAAATTCCGCGGAAGGGAGCGGGGACTGAAGCGTGACGGGCTCCGTGTGAATGGTCAACCCCGCAAGCCAAGCCCGTTCGTCAGGCGTCCATTCCATGCGGTCCGCATAAGCCTCGCGTTCGTCCTCTGGCAGCGGGTAGGCCTCCCAGGCTTCATAGTGCAAGTCAAGGCCTTCTTGAGCGGCCCAGCGGCGGGTGAGAATGGCGTTGAGACCTGTTCCGAGGCCCATTTCGGCGACCCGAACGTGCGTGGCGTCGGGATGCGCGTTTCGCCACGAAAAAAACCCTTCGGAGCCAAAGACATGCTGGGCTTCGCGAAGGGCTCCGTAGCGGGAATGAAATTCAGCCCCAAACTCGGGGTGCACTGCAGACCACGAACCGTCAGCCGTGGCCTTGAGCACTACTGCTCGACTTTGATTCCGCGGATGCGGTCCAACGGACCAGGGCAGTGCTGCTGGTGGCAGGATTCGCAGGTGGCAATCACCGTGTTGAACGCTTCAATTTGCGCTTCACGGTTGCCTTGCTCGCGCAGCGCGTCCGTCAAAGCATCCAGATTGCTGAGGTACGCCTCGGCGAACCCCGGAAAGCTCTCTTTAATCTCCTCAGGCTTGGTAGGCTCAGCCGTTTTGATGGGCTCGTGGGCGGCGCGCAGCGACTCGACGTCGGCCAAAGTCAAGGTGCCGGCTTGGGCCTTGGCCTTGAGCTCTTCCATGTCGGCCGTCATTTCGCGCATGGTCGCCGCAAGGGCACTGGGCTCAACGACACGCGGGCTGCGCTTGGGCTGAGGCGGCTCTTGCTGGCATGAACCCAGAGCGATCAGTAGACCGACCGCGGCAAACTTATTCATGGTCGTGGCCCACGTGGTCGTGGCCGGTTTCTTCAGTTGCCGCTTCGCCCGCAACCGCTTCTTTTTGCGGAAGCGCGACTCCCGACGCCATTACCGTAAGGCGAACCTGAGGCTTCGTGATCGCAGCGACTACGCTGTCGGGCTCGTTGGCGTCGCGCGCCTGCTCCTGCAGCCACTCGATGCTCAACTCCTGCTTCTTCACTGCTCCACCGATCGTGGCCATCTCGCCGCTGGCGTCCATCGGAACAAAAAATCCGTAGTCCTTAAAGCGCACGAGCGCAGTCGTCGTTGAATCCAACTGTACTTCCATCCAGCAACCCTTCGTCTGGCACACCGCCTGAATGGGCGCTTCAAACGTGACCCAAATGGAATCACTGGTTTCCAGCTGCTTGAGCACCTCTGCGCCGGTCAAAACGGGGGTTCCGATCGCGGCGGAATCACCAAAGTAGTCGTACACCACGACCTCTTCGGCCGGAATTTGAGTACACGAAACAAGCAGCACGGCAGCTGCGGCAAAAGCAATAATTGAACGCATGATAAACGGTTTTACCCTGCAAAAATACGTACCTTTGCGGCGCTTTGGCGCGGACGTCAAGCACAACCCTTTATTGCCCATGAAGATTATCCGCACCACCCAATCCCGCCTGAGTCAAGTTGACTTTGCGAACCTCGGTTTTGGTTCTGGATTGGCTGACCACGCCTTTTACGCCGAATTCGCCGACGGAAGTTGGGACGAGGGCCGCGTTGAACCCTACGGCCCCTTGAAGCAAGGGCTGGCCCTTCACGCGCTGCACTACGGTCAGGCCGTGTTTGAAGGCCAAAAGGCCTACCGCCAAGCCGACGGCGGAATTGCCGTCTTTCGCCCGCTGGACAACGCCAAGCGCCTCAACCGCAGCGGCGAGCGCATGATGATCCCTGCCCTTCCCGAACGCCTTTTCATCGACGGCCTGGACGCGCTGATTGCCGTGGACCAAGAATGGGTTCCGCGCGGCGCGAACCAATCGCTGTACCTGCGTCCCTTTCTGTTCGGCAGCAGCGAATTCATCACGGCCCGCCCTTCCGAAGAATAC
>JBIPMA010000025.1:0-9581 GCA_044369335.1 Schleiferiaceae bacterium
GGGCGACACGCTGCTGGGGCTGCGGGCCGAGCAGACGAGTATTGCGGTGGGCGATTCCGCGCGAATTTGGATGCGGTTTACGCCAGAACATAATGTGTACTACCGGCTTCCGGTGGTGGTGGCGACCGACGGCCCCGACGGGTTTGTGGCGCTGCAGTTTGAGGCCCAGGGTCGCTGGAGCCAGAGCTACTACAGCAGCACCGAAAACAAAAGTTGGGCGCAGCTCAAGTCGGCGCTGACCACCAAGCTCAACCAGGGTACGACCAACTTGGGGTACAACGGCGCGCGCGACCAGATGTACGGCAACCTCGACAACGTCAACGGCCAGGTTACGTGCATTTACACGGGGCGCGTGGCGACCTTCAATACGAGGGCAGGGGCGACGGCCAACAACTTCAACTGCGAGCACACGTTTCCGCAGAGCTTGTTTAGCTCGGCCGAGCCGATGAAGTCCGACATTCACCACCTTTTTCCGTGCGACGAATCCGCGAATACGCAGCGCAGCAACAACCCGTTTGGCATTATTACGGGCACTCCGGCGTGGTCGGTGGGCGGAAGCAAGCGACTCAGCGGCGTGTTCGAGCCGCGCGATGCCCACAAGGGCGATGCGGCGCGTGCCATGATGTACTTCGTGACGCGGTTTGGCGACTACAGCAGCTTTTATGCCCAGCAGGCCGCGGTGCTTGAGGCCTGGCACCAGCAGTTTCCGCCCGACAGTGCCGACCGTGCGCGAAACCAGGGCATCGCCGCCCTGCAGAATACGCGCAACCCCTACGTGGACTACCCGCAGATCATGGAGCGATTGATCAGCCTCGCGGGCAGTCCGCAACCCAACCTCGCGGCCCAGCACTGGGCGAGCGAGGACACCCTCGAGCTCGAACTGTGGTCGTGGTCGGTGGGCCCTATGCTGCGCCGTCGCTTGGTGGTAACGAACCCGGGCAGCGACGACTTGATCCTCGGGGCGGCGAGCTTGTCGGCTCCGAACGTCAACTTGGTCTCGGGCGGCAACGCCGATACTCTCAAGCCGGGCGAGTTGCACACCTACGAGATTGAGTACCCGGCTTCGGTCGTGCACGACGGCGGCAGCTTGAGCTACACCATCAGCACGGGCGGAACCGTGACTCACTACCTACGCGGCACCCCCTACATTGGTATCGGTGAACCCTCAAACCACGAAGTGCGCGCCTACCGCAGCGGTCGCCAGCTGGTCGTTGAGGGATTGCCCGCTGGAGCGCATGCCGAATGGACCGACGCCGACGGCCGGGTGCGCTGGGCGACCGACCGCGCCGAAGCCCTCGAAGAGCTCCGTGCGCAGGGCCACGGAACCGGTATTTTGCGCTGGACCCTCGACGGGCAGCGCGGCGTCCTTAAGTTTGTGTACTAAACTCCCTAAAAATTCCAATCATGGATTCAACGACCAAACGCATTGCAATCAACTACGGCCTCATCGTGAGCGCCGTCGCCGTGGGCTACACCCTCATCTCGTACATCGTGAACGAGGCTTGGCTGTCGAGCCAGGCGGGCGGAATTTTCATGCTCCTGGCCATGCTGGTGATTCCGTACTTCGGAGTGCGTGAATTCAAAAAGGCCAATGACGGATATGCCACCTTTCGCGAGGCATTTTCGGCCTACGTGCTTCCGTTGATCGTTTCGTCGGTGGTTGGATTGGCGTTCAACTGGCTGATGCACAACGTAATTGATTCTGAATTGGCAACCCGCATGGGTGAGCGCGTGTACGAGCGCTTCGCCGAAATGCCCGAAGAGCAGCGCAAGGGTGTCATGGCCTTTATGGGCGCAGCCAATGAGGCTGAACTCAAGGCCGAGTCGATCAAAATGACCGTGGACCAGACAAGCATTATGGGTATGCTCAAGTCGACCGGAATCGGAATCATCATGTATGCAGTGATCGGCCTGATCGTCGGAGCTGTGGCTAAGAAAAACCGCCCCGAGTTCCAGTGAGCCACCTCGACCTGAGCCTCGTTATTCCGCTGTTCAACGAAGAAGAATCGCTGGCTGAGCTTCATGCGTGGATTGACCGCGTGTGCACGGCCAACGCGCTTCGCTACGAAGTACTCTTTATCAACGACGGCTCGACCGACGGCTCGTGGAAGGTGATCGAGGGCCTCTCGGCCCAGCACCCTGAGGTGCGCGGAATCCGCTTTCGGCGCAACCACGGCAAGTCCGCCGCCCTCTACGTTGGTTTTCAGGCCGCTCAGGGCGACGTCGTCATCACCATGGACGCCGACTTGCAGGACAGCCCCGACGAGATTCCGGACCTGGTGCGCATGATTCGCGAAGAGGGCTTTGACCTCGTGAGCGGATGGAAGAAGAAGCGCTACGACCCGCTGTCCAAAACATTGCCCACCAAGCTGTTCAACTGGGCGGCGCGCAAAATGAGCGGAATCTACCTGCACGACTTCAACTGCGGACTCAAGGCCTACCGCCTCGAGGTGGCTCAGGCGGTTGAGGTTCAGGGCGAAATGCACCGCTACGTCCCCGTGCTCGCCAAGATGCAGGGCTTTACCCGCATCGGCGAAAAGGTCGTAGAGCACCGTGCACGACCCTACGGCGTGACCAAGTTTGGCCTCAATCGATTCACCAACGGCCTGCTCGACCTGGTGACGCTCAGCATGGTGTCGCGCTTTCGCCGCCGTCCGATGCACTTTTTCGGAACCTGGGGCCTCGTTATGTTTTTCTTCAGCGGCGTGGCCCTTTCGGTCCTTGGCGGCCTCAAGTTGGCCCGTCTCTGGAGCGGCCAGCGGCCCGGCCTGATTGCCGACGATCCCTGGTTTTACATCTTTTTGACGGCCATGATTCTCGGAACCCAGCTCTTCGTAACCGGCCTTTTGGCGGAACTCGTGGTGCGCAGCGGTCGCCGCCGTCCCGAGTACGGAATCGCCGAAGAACTGAACCGTCCCCATGCCGACTCCAGCGCACGCTGAGTTACTCCATGGCCTTGAGCAGGCGCACTACGGGCCCGCGCGCAGCGCGGAGCCCGAGTTTTCGCTCATCTCACCCACGTTCAAGCGTCCCGACGAGGTGCGCGAGTTCATCGCCAGCGCGGCCCAGCTTGCGGGTCCGCGCGGCCGTTTTGAGGTCATTCTTTCTGACGGAACCCCCGACGACAGCCTTCGCCCCGAGATTCAGGCGGCCGCCGAGGCCGCAGGCCTCGGCGTGACGGTCTTGTACCGTGCTGGGCTCCCTGTGAGTGACGCGCGCAACGCAGCCGCCGCCGCGGCGCGGGCCCCTTGGCTCATCTTTTTGGACTCGGACTGCCTGCTGCCCCACGACTACCTCGACGCGGTGTCCCAGGGCTTGGCCCGCGACGCGTGGGACGCCTTCGGCGGCCCGGATGCCGCCCCGCCGGACTTTAGCCCGCTCCAAAAAGCCATCAGCTTCGCCATGACGTCGGTGCTGACTACGGGCGGCATCCGCGGCGGCTCCGCAAAACCCACCGCCACCTACTACCCCCGGGGCTTTAACATGGGCATGCGCGCCGAGGCCTTTTGGGCCGTCGGCGGCTACGACACCCAATTTAAATGTGGCGAAGACGTCGAACTCAGCATTCGGGTGCGGGCGGCAGGCTTCCGCGTTGGCCTCATCCCCGAGGCCGTAGTGTGGCACAAGCGCCGCGCCACCCTTGGCCAGTTTTACCGCCAGGTGCGCCGGTTTGGTTCCGCGCGAATTGCCCTGGCAAAGCGCCATTCAGGGCAAATGAAGCCCACCCACGCCTTCCCATTTGTATTCATGCTCGCTTGGATTGCAGCCCTCGCGCTGCACCTCACGGGCCTGTGGATTTGGCCCGTCTACCTCTTTCACAGCTACTTTATCGCCGTATTGGTGCTTAGCAGCGTCCAAAACCGCTCCCTCGGAGTCGGTCTGCGCAGCGTCGCCGCCACCGCCGTCATGTTTGCCGGCTACGCCGTGGGCTTTGGCTCGGCGCTCTTAGGGCGGCCGTACCGGTAGTTATTCGTTTAAGGCGAGGTTTCTGCCAGTAACCACGTTCTTATTGAATCACAAAAACGTACTTGTTCTGCACAAAAGATTGCATCTGGCTCATCATTTCGGTCGAGGTCGTGAAGATATAGCCGCTTAGATCCGATAAATCGGCTTGGTACGACGAGTCGGCGCTCCAAGCGGTGCACGAATAGCCATTTTGAACGTCTGCCAAAGGGATGTCGCTGTTTATGGTGAGTCGGGCATTTTTCAATTCGGTTCCACTGAAGGGAGCAATGGTGTCCATCGTCGCTTGGCCTTGCCAGTCGTAGCGCACGTAGATCGGCTTGTTGGTCTCGTTGACTACGAGAAAATCGTAGATGTAGACGGTTTCTTTCGTGCAGGCGACCGCCAGCATAGCGGCGATAACAAGGGTGCTGAACTTTTTAATCATTGGTTTGGATTATTTGTTGTTTTGAAGGCATCCAATATATATATATATTAATATACAAATGCTTGAACTGCAACGCTGTATGTCTAAATGAAATGGTAGCTTGAAGAGAAGTTAGCCCATAGTCAAAGGGGCCAACCTCGCCAACAAGCCAACGAGCCAACCTCGCCAAGAAGCCAACGAGCCAATCTCAGCTAACCTCGCCAACGAGCCAACGAGCCAATCTCGCCAACCTTGCTAAGCACCCAGCGAGCCAATCTCAGCTAACCTCGCCAAGAAGCCAACGAGCCAATCTCAGCTAACCTTGCTACCCTCGCCAACCTTGCTAACGAGCCCTTCAATCGCCAACCGGTACCCCATCCAGCCGAGGCCGCTGATGGTTCCGCGGGTGTAGGGGGCCAGGAGGGAGGCGCGGCGAAACGATTCGCGGGCGTAGGTGTGGCTGAGGTGCACCTCGATAATGGGGCAGGTGAGGGCCGCCACGGCGTCGCGCAGGGCGACCGAGGTGTGGGTGAAGGCTCCCGGGTTTATGACAAAGGCGTGGTCGGGGCCGTTGTGGGCCGCGAGGTAGGCGCACAGGGCGCCTTCGTCGTCGGACTGGAATGAGCGGAGCTCGGTTCCGCCAAAGTGCGCGTCAAGCCAGGTCTGCAGCATGGGGATTTGGTCCTCGAGCCGCAGGGTGCCGTAGATGTCGGGCTGACGGGTTCCGAGCTGACCCAAGTTGATGCCGTGCACGATGTGAATCACCATGGGGCGAAGGTACGAAGTAGCGGGGTCGGGCCTAACTTCGGCCTTGTGAAGTGGGACCTGGCGCTAAAGCAGTTTGACGGATACCTGAGGTTGGAACGCGGAATGAGTCCCAACACCGTGTCGGCCTATGTGCGCGACGTGGAGGCGCTGGCGCTGTGGTGCGTCGAGCGGGACCGAAGTGCGGCCAAGGTTTCGGCCGAGGAGCTGCGCGAAGCCATTCGCGAGATGGCCGAGGGCGGACTCAATGCGCGGTCGCAGGCCCGGCGGCTTTCGGCGTGGCGCGCCTTTTTTGGTTTTGTGCGCGAAGAAGGGCTGCGCGAGGACCAGCCGGCGCTGTCGCTTGATTTGCCTTCGCTGCCCAAGCGCTTGCCAGTCTACCTCGCCGAGGATGAGGTTCAAGCTCTTTTTGACGCGATCGACCGATCACAGCCCATGGCAGAGCGCGACGTGGCGGTGCTCGAGGTGCTGTACGGGTGCGGACTGCGGGTCTCAGAACTTATCGAACTGCGCGTGCGCGACGTGTTTGCGGCCGACGGAGTCGTTCGGGTGGTTGGCAAGGGAGATAAGGAACGGGTGGTTCCGATCCACGACACCGCACTAAGGGCGATTGCCCGATACCAGAGCTCAGAGCGGGTGCACATCGAGCCCCAGCGCGGCTTTGAGGACCATCTTTTTTTGAACGTTCGCGGGCGCAAGGTCAGCCGCCAGTGGGTGTTTTTGCGGCTCAAAGAGCTGGCGGCGCTGGCCGGAATCCGCAAAGTCATTGGTCCGCACACCCTGCGCCACACCTTTGCTACGCACCTTCTGCAGAACGGAGTTGACCTTCGCTACATCCAGCTGATGCTCGGCCACAGCAGCATTACGACCACCGAGGTGTACGCGCACCTTGACGACCGCATGCTGCGCGAGACGATGCTGAAGCACCACCCGCGGAACCTGAAGTGAGATTATTTTGTCCGTCTATCTATGTTATCAATGATGCCAGTTAACTCAAAAATGTGGGTTGCCCTGTCGTTTGCAGCCATGATCGCATTGCTTTTTACGGGATTAGGGACATTACCTTTTCAGTTGTGGGATGAGGGTAGAGTTCTTACCAACACCCTCGAAATGCACCAAAGCGAGGCATGGTTAACCACCACTTTTGCAGGCGAACCCGAATTTTGGAATTCGAAACCTGGACTTCTGCACTGGGTGCAAATCGCGAGTGCCCGGCTGTTTGGATGGACGGAATGGGGACTAAGGCTTCCATCGGCGATTGCTGTTCTGTGGTGGGCGGCGTTGGCAGTAGGAGCTAGTAAAAGAATCCTCGGCGATGCACGATTAGGTGCACTTGCCGGCCTTATTGCAGTAGTGTTGCCAGGATATGCAGGAACGCATGCGGCCCTTGCAGCAGACTACGATGCACTTTTGAGTCTTTGGATGATGTCGGCTTTTTTGTGCTTTTGGTTGGCACTTGAGCGAAGTCCAAAATGGCTTTTTGCATTTTGGGTGAGTTTAGCACTCGCAGTGCTCACCAAGGGGATTGCTGGAATGCTCATGTCGCCGGGGTTTTTAGTAATCGCTTTAGTGCGCAAGAAAGTTCGTCCGTTTATCGTGAATCGAGCGTTTTGGTCAGGTTTGATGGTGTTCATTATTCTAGTTTTAGGGTACTATGCGTTTCGTGAGTTCTACCAGCCAGGGTACCTTCAATCGGTAGTGAATAACGAACTCGGGGGACGATTTGCACAGTCCAGTGAAGGGCACGCTGAGCCTGCCTGGTTCTATGTGCAGAATTTTGGACGTCACTTAGGAATGGCAGGCATTCTTCTGCTCGGTATCGGAACAGTTTTAGGTTTTTTAGCGCCTCGCCCAGAGGAACGCCGCCTAGTGGTAAATGGAATCACCGTGGGTGGTTTATTCCTTCTGGTCCTTTCAGTTGCGCGAACCAAATTAGATTGGTATGTGGTGCCATTGTACCCAATTTGGGCTCTGGTGGCCTCAGTGGGGTGGGTATCGTGGTTTCGAAGTGAATCTCTTGGTACCACTGCAAAACGCTTGATGTTGGTTGGTTTTGGAATCGTTTTACTCGCGGGTTATGCTTTCAATATGTACACGCAAACTAGGATTCCGTCCAACCCACAGTGGCAAAAGAACTACGCTACATCTATGGTGCTCAAAGATGTGCTCAAGAGTGAGCAGACATGCCCAGACTTCGTGGTTTTTAAAGGTTACGATACCCACATCCGACTGTACATTAAACTGCTCAGGCAGAATGGATCGGACGTCCGATTTCAAAGTACTCCTTCAGCTCAAATAGGCCAAACAATACTATGCCAAGAGCCCCAGGTAAAGGCTGAAATTAGAGATATGTACATTTGTGATTCGGTGGTTTTAGCCCACGGTGCCATGCTGTACACCGTTCACCAAATTCGATTGTAGCTCTATGGTACACATTTCTGTTGTCGTTCCGGTGTATCGGGAATCACTTAACCTTCGGGCACTCTATGCACGCTTAAGCAGTGTTCTTGACGCCATAGGTCGGTCGTACGAAATCATCTTAGTTGACGATGGAAGCCCAGATGACTCATGGGATGTCATGAAGTCGCTAGGGCCAAACACGGTTTGTGTAAAGCTTAGTAGAAACTTTGGCCACCAACTTGCAGTGACTGCTGGGCTTCAGCGTGCCAAAGGGCAGGCTGTGGTGATCATTGATGCGGACCTTCAAGATCCACCTGAGCTTATTGCTGAAATGCTGGAGCTTCACGATTCCGGGTACCACGTCGTCTACGCCCAACGAAGGGAGCGAAAGGGTGAAGGTTGGGTGAAGCGCGCTTCAGCGAAGCTTTTTTACCGAGTTTTAAATCGATTGACCAATGTTCGGATTCCTGTGGATACAGGAGACTTCAGGCTAATAGACCAACGCGTGGTACGAGAACTCAATGCGATGCCCGAGGCCACGAAGTTTTTACGGGGACAAATAGCTTGGTTGGGATTTAAACAGGTAGCAGTATTCTACGACCGTGATCCTCGAAGCCATGGCGAAACGGGGTACACCCTGCGAAAAATGCTCAACTTAGCGATTGCCGGAATTACCGGATTTTCAGACCAACCGCTTCGAATCGTGACGCGTTTGGGTATCTCCATTAGTCTCGTATCAGGGTTGTTAGTGCTCTACGCGCTTTTTCAGCACTTTGTGGCGAAGGCTACGATCACGGGTTGGACCTCATTGATTTTAAGTGTAGCATTTTTTGGTGGAATCCAGCTCTTATCAATTGGCATTATCGGTGAGTACGTTGCCCGCATTCACGGAAACGTGCTGGGCCGTCCAAGCGTGGTGATTGAGGAAGAAGTGCGCTCTTAGCGAATAAATCGCTGCCCACTTACTGAATTTTGGTTCCGCGCAGTTGGGCCCACAAGATCGAACCGCGGTAGCGGCCGTGTGCCGGCCATCGCTTTGGGGTTCGGTCGCGGCTAACTGCGTAGCGGCTAAAGAGGCGGTAAAAGTCGAAGTGGGCCTGAATCACCGCTAGGGTGTGCTTGGGGTGGCGCTGCAGCAAGAAGCGAAGGCCCGCCACGCCATCAATCAGTAGCCGAAAGGCGACAATGCGCATGGCGCTGAGGGTGGGGGCGTTGCGCACCACCGTGAGCAGGCTGTTGCGCACGTTCAGAAAGGTTTTGCGGGGGCTGCCGACGTTGAGGGTTCCGCCGCCCACGTGCAGCACGGTGGAGCTGCTGCAGGCCTCGACCGCCCAGCCGTGGCGGTGCATGCACCAGCAGAGGTCGATCTCTTCCATGTGGGCAAAAAAGGCGGAATCCAGTCCGCCCACCGCGCGGTAGGCCTCGAGGCGAACGGCCAGACAGGCTCCGCTGGCCCAAAAAACCGGACGGTAGGTGGGCTCGTCGTACTGACCCTGGTCGAGCTCGCAGCGGTCGAGCACGCGCCCGTAGGCGAAGGGAATGCCCCAGTCGTCCATGCGTCCGCCCATGGCTCCGGCGTACTCAAACTCAGCGGGGTGGCTGTGGCTGCGGATTTTGGGCTGGATGGCCCCCAGGCGCGGCTGGTCGGCAAAGCGCGCCACCAAGGGGTCGAGCCAGCCCTCGAGCGGCTCGATGTCGGTGTTCATGAGCACGGCGAGGTCGTACTCGGTGAGCTGCTTGAGGCCCTCTTGGTAGCCGCCGGCGTAGCCGAGGTTCTCGGGCAGAGCGACCACCCGAACCGACGGGTGCTCAGAGGCCAGCCAGTCGAGCGTGCCCGCCTCGGTCGAACCGTTGTCGATCACGACCACGTCGGCGTCCGCGCTTCGTGCCGCAACCAAGGGCAAAAAGGCCTTAAGCCAGTGCAGGCCGTTGTAGTTGAGCAGGGCGACGGCGGTGCGCATCAGTTGTTGCCTCCGGATTGAAAAAACATGTTGTTGTACAGGCGCGACCCGAACTTTTCGCCGTCGTTGGCCCCCGTTTGGTCGAG
>JBIPMA010000242.1:0-8428 GCA_044369335.1 Schleiferiaceae bacterium
TTATTTTATTTCAATTTTTAAATAATATATATGTTTAATTTATAAAACATTATAAAACAATAAATTATAATCAATAAATTAATTTATACCTTTTATTTTTGATAATTTTTTCAATGTATTTTATAGTTTCAAAAATCAACTTATGTTTAATTTTCTTTCAATAAAGTTAAACAGAAAAGAAGCAGTTTTTGCTTATAAAATAAACATAATATGAATATTTTAAAGTCATCCAAACAGATTGTATTGTTTTGCATTAGCCTGTTATTTGCTATTAATGCTTATACAAAAGCACCATTGGTGCCACCTACTACCATCACAGGTTTTAGTACTCCTTCCGATTTTAACGGTCACAGGTATTTTAAGTCAACTGGTGTTGTGACATGGAAGGAGGCTGCTAAAATTGCTGATTCCTTAGGAGGTTATTTAGCTATCCCTAATAGTCTAGCTGAACAGACTTTTATTGCAAACTATGTTGGAAGTACTTTTCATTGGCTTGGATTAACGGATGAAAAAACGGAAGGCACTTGGGTAGATGTATTAGGTAACACACTTACTTATTTTAAGTGGGATGCAGGACAGCCAGATAATTTTAATGATGAAGATTATGTACACACCAGAAATGGTAGCTGGAATGACGCACCCAATAGTTATATTTTAAACTTTGTAATTGAATTCAACGGTGTTGAGACCTCTAATTGGACCCAAATAAGCACTATAACTAAAACATTTACTTCTAACTGGACGGAAACTTTGGCAGCAACAGATCCAAATAAGCAATATAAATTAGTTGTTAGTGGAACCTGGGGTATTGCAAATGGCATACAGCATAGAGATGCTGCATATGAATCGCCTTCTAATATCAATATCAATACCTATTTTTCAAATGGCAATATTCCAAATGCAAATAGGGCTTGTGCTGATGGAAACAACTGGTATTTTAATGGTGCTTGTCCACCTTTGGTTCCTACTTCCCCAAGTACCTACTCAAGTGCCCATGTTTATGAATATCTGATTGGAAATGGTAGAGTAGGGGGTTATCCCATTGCATTTACAGATGCGAATCTTGGCGATAATTCAGGATCTCTCACTTATAGATTATTTGAAAGTACTTCTTCTTCCAATATTGTAACTGCAAATCCAGGGGATTTATCATTAACTAAAGTAACCTCTACTAAATTTTTATTGAATTGGACATCCAATACAACTAATCCAATTAAGATATATAATATTTATAGATCATCTGATAATGGTATAAATTATACCATTGTAGGTAAATCAAATACGACAAGTTATATTGATAGTAACTTAAGCGCTACTACCTCCTATAAATATAAAGTTACAGAAATCAACAAATATGAAAACAACAATGTTTCTTCAGCAGGACTTGTAAATAGTATCCCTTTTGATGTAACTACGAATGATATTTTGAGTACAATAACAGGAATAGTTAATAACGCAACTCCAAGCACCGATCGTTTTGGTATTAATAATAGTGCTTATTCATTTAATGGGTCTACTAGTAGTTATATTCAATATCCGAATACAGTTGCGAATATGACACAGAATAGCATATTTAGCTTTTCATTTTGGGCTAAAGGATCAGCAGCAGGATCAGTTCTTAGTAAATATTTTAATTTAGATGCAGGTAAAAGTCAATTTCACATTACATTAAGTGATATATATGGAAATGGTACTGGAGGTGCCGGAAATGGCGACAGATTAGGATTTACCCCAACACTCAATACTTGGGATCATTATGTAGTTGTTTTAAAAAATGGAACAGGTAACACCAAAGTTTATAGAAACGGAAACACAACGCCTATAGCAACTGGAAGATTAAATTATAACCCTGCCACTTCAACTACTAATTTATTTGTAGGGAGGATGACAGATGGCGGGCAATTAAATCCTTTAAATGGCTTGGTTGACGATATCAAAATTTATAATCGTGAATTACAAACCACTGATGTTGCTAATTTATACAATAGTGAAAATGCTTTAAACACATTAAGTGAGTCAGGTTTTTCAAATATTGCAACTACCAACGTAACTTCTAAAAGAGCTTTATATGTTAACAAAGCTACCGGAAGTAATTCGAATAGTGGAACGAATGCAGCGCCTTATGCAACTATACAATATGCATTAAGTCAAGTAACAGAAGGAGATACGGTGATTATTTCAGATCATACTTACAACGAGACTTTAAATGTCACTTCTAATTTCTCTAATATTGTCATTGGGTCTAAGTTTATACAAGATGGGGATACCGCGCATACAAATGCTGCAATAATTGATGCGGTTAATACTGCATGGGCGAGTATTCATATTAGTTCAACCTCAGGTTTAACATTTTATGGAGTTACTTTAAAAAATGCCAAAGGAAGGTTACTATCAGCAGCAGCGGATACAATTACATTTAAAAATTGTAAAATTTCAAATCTTGGATTTAATAGTTCTAACATCACTACTAATTCAATTATTGCCAAAAATGTATACATAGACAATACATCCGTATTTAATAATGTTTTTATTGAAGGTTTAATTACGGCGGATAGTGTTTCGTTTACAAATTCAAAATTTTATAGTAATCAAGGTGGTTTAATTAGAAATAACGGTGGTGGATTTTCTAGTATAGCTGCATATATTTTTAATAATAGCATCTTTGATAACTCAAGATTGATGGGTGGTGGTAGTTCAATGGGTGATTATTTTATTCATAACGTTTCAAGGCAAATAGTAATAAGGAATAAAATTTATAGAAATAATTACATGAATATTTTAGGTGGTTCAAATGTTGGCTACCAAAAAGTGATAAATAATTTATTTTATAATAATTCAACAAGTGGTGCTGTCGCTAGAACAGTTCGTGTTAATAGTACTGACAGTCTTATCATGATTCATAATACTTTTATTAATAATGGTACTGATTTCACAGCACATCCAAATGGCTTTTGGCCTGGATTAATTTATAACAATATTTTTAATGGAAATATTACATTCTCTGGACCCTCACCATCAGGTTTTGATTTAATCACTTTTAAAATGAAGGGTAATTTATTTAGAACATTCCCAACATTTCCTCAAGTAGACACAGCGGGTTCTTCAGAAAATAGTGCTTTTACTTCCATTGCCTTTAAAGATTCTGCAAATTTAAATTTTACATACGCAGATACCGAGCCTAGGCTAGGAAATGCTGCTGTAATTACTTATCCTGTTAATGAGGATATTAATGGCAATCCGCGACCAAATCCTGTAGGTTCTAAATCAGAAATTGGAGCCTTTGAGAGTCCTAGATCTTCGGTAATTCCTACTAAACCCGTTTTAAATACTATTCAAACAGATGGTAAAAGAGTCACATTAAATTGGTCTCAAGCAAATATCAGTGGCATTACTAAATTTAAAATTTATAAAGATTCTGCCACCATTTCTGTAACAACTCCAACCAATTTCAACACTGGTTTAGTTGCATATTATCCTTTTACTGGAAGTACTTTTGACAGCAGTGGTAAAGGCAATACCTTAACACCAACAAATGTATCATTAACAACGGATCGTTTTGGTAACGTTAACAGCGCTTATAATTTTAGCGGTACAAATAGTTATATGCAGTCGAGTGTTTTAAGCGAAGAAATTACAAATAGAACCTATTCAGCTTGGGTTAATTTATCAAATATTACACAAAGTGCTGGTGGATTAGTTGGCTTACAATCAAGTAATGCAGGAATTTTTGATGTCATTGTATATAATGAAAGTAACGAAGGATGGGGCTTTGGAAGTGAATTTTATACTAGAAATAAGTATTCTAATATTAAAGAAACGAGCACTTCCACATGGGCAATGTTAACTGCAACTTATGAGCCAAATTTATTTAAACTTTATAGAAATGGTATATTAATTGACTCTACCAAGTCTTTTCCAATTACAAGATTTGGCACCACTAGTAAAATAAATATTGGAATTAGACATAACACTGGATACGACCCATATTTAAATGGTAAAATTGATGATGTTAGATTATATAATAGGGCAATATCTGCAACTGATGTGGCTAATTTATATAATTATGAATTAAAAAGTTATAGTGAAAGAACGAATGAAGTTACAATCATTCCAATTGACAGTGTGAATAGCACAATATTTACATACTCAGATAATGTGTCAGGTTTTAAAAAATATTTTTATAGAATAACAGCTGTAAACGCAAGCGGTGTAGAAAGTGATTTAAGTAATGAACTTTCTGCCTTTGTTTATGATACAGTTACCTTGGTGTCACCTACTACAAAAAGCACCAATTCGATTGTTAAGCCCACATTTACATGGACAAGTAAAACAAATGCAACAAAATATAGACTACAAGTTTCTACCGATTCCACTTTTGCAACAGTTTCATATGCTGATTCAATAGTCACAACAAATCAATTTGTAAGTACTAAGGCATTGAATAGTGCTTCAAATTATTATTGGAGAGTAAAGGCTGGAGATGCATTGGGTTATAGCGCATGGTCATCTATTTCTAGCTTTCAAACACTTTACATTAGCCCATCATTAGATTCCATTAGTGTTAAAGACAATATTATAAATATAAAATGGAGTCATAGCGATGTATCTTCATATAACAAGTTCAATGTTTATAGAGACACTGCAACAATTACTGGAACTTCTGCATCATTACCTACTGCAATTTCTGGGTTTAATACATTTCAAGACTTTAATGGACACCGATATTTTAAGTCGACCACAAATAAAACATTTTCAGAAGCAAGACGAATTGCTGATTCTCTTGGCGGGTATTTAGCTATTCCAGATAATAAAGCTGAAAATGACTTTCTTAAAACACTTATTGATAGTGATACTTGGATTGGCGTAACGGACGAAATAACAGAAGGCACATGGCGTGATATTTTTAATAACCCATTAGGGTATACCAACTGGAATACTGGAGAACCAAATAATACCTCAAATAATGAGGACTATGCTAGTTTAATTGGGTTTACAACGAATCCAAGTTTTATAGGATTATGGAATGATGCTCCAGGAACGCAGAATTTTAAATTCATTGTTGAATTTAATGGAACAAATCCAGGTCAAGTTTTAGATCCATCACTTAAAACAAATTTAGTTGCACATTATTTATTTAATGGTAATGTATTAGATAGTAGTGGAACAGGTGCAAATGGGACTATTATTGGAGGAGCAACATTAACAACAGATAGATTTGGTGTTGCTAACAAAGCCTATTCACTTAATGGCTCTTCCCAATATATTGAATTTCCAAGAACGGTAGCAAGTGTGACCACTTCTAAGCCATATTCTATATCTGTATGGATTAATCAAATATCAGGCACTAATATTCTAGGCAAGTATCATAATTTAGATGCTGGTTTAAGTCAATTCCAATTAAATACAAATTCAGTAATAGGCAATGGAACAAATACGCTTCCTTTTGCAAATCCTGCATCGGGTTGGAATCATTATGTAGTTATATTACAAAGTGGCACGGGTAATACTAAAATTTATAGGAATGGAGTTTTACTAAATTCAGGAACTTTAACATATAACAATGTCGATACTGTTACAAAATTTGTGGTAGGTCGTATTTCTGATGGTGGTTTTTATGATTACTTTAATGGTAAAGTTGATGATATTAGAGTGTATAATAAAGTCTTAACTGCTACAGATGTTGAAAACTTGTATAAATTTGAGAACACCAATCCGCTTTTAAGAGTAAGTAGTAATTCTGGGGTTAGATTAATTGCTTCTACTGCAAAAAATATATTTTCTTTATCAGATACACTTCCAAATAATAAAAAATACTATTACAGGGTAACTGCGATGACTACTGATGGGAAAGAAAGTGATTTTAGTAATGAACTTTCTGCCACAATAACACCTGTTACTGAAAATAAAGAAGTTTGTATTGGTGCTGATTTAGCTTTAACAACTAATTCTACAAGTGCAACAACTACTAAAATAAGTACCATAACAAAAGCAATGACTTCGGGTTGGTCAGAAACTTTAGCTGCAAATAATCCAGATAAAAATTACAAAATGGTGGTTAGTGGCACATGGGGTGTTGCAAATGGTGTTAGACATCGTGATCCAGCATATTCAAGTACCAATTCAACTGTTGCGATTACTGCTTCCAATAGCAATCCGGTTGCGAATAGAGGTTGTGATGGTAACTGGTTGTATGAAGGATCATGTCCTCCTCCAGTTCCTAGTTCACCTGCTGGGTATTCAACTTCAAACACGTATGAATACATAATTGGAAGAGGAAAAGCTGGCGGTTATAGAATTGCATTTAGTGACGGTTCTTATGGAGATAATACCGGTGCATTAACCTTTGAATTATATGAAGTTGTGGATGGTAATTGGAAATCGGATGATCCTACTATTGCAACAGTAAGTAGTACTGGAGTAGTTAGAGGAATCAAGGCAGGTACTACAAATGTATCCTACACTATGATAAACGGATCTACGGTTACAGTAGATAAGAAAATTATTACTGTAAATGCATTGCCAGCAAAACCTTCTGTGACTGCAGGTGTTTGGAAGTTATTAAGTTCCAATGCAAAAGCAATGACAGCAGGATGGACTGACACATTGAGAGCGTCTGTTTCTAAAAAATATAAATTAGTTGTTTCAGGAACTTGGGGTATTTCAAATGGTGTAAGACATAGAGATGCTGCTTATGCAAGTACAAGTTCATCCGTAGCCATTACTTCTGCGGGAAGTAATCCAGTTCCAAATAGAGGATGTGATGCAAACTGGAGTTTAAATGGGGCTTGTCCTGCTCCTGTGCCATCTAGTCCTAATACTTATTCGACAAATAATACTTATGAATACATTTTAGGAAATGGGACTACGAACGGCTTTACAATTGCTTTTTCAGACGTTAGCTATAATGATAATAGTGGTAGCTTAACATTTGATTATTATGAGCTTGTAGAAACTCCTTTAGATAAAATTTGTGAGAATTCGGGAGCTACTTTAGTGCCTAATCCACTTTCGGGTCATTCAATTAGATGGTATACGGCCGCTACTGGTGGAAGCCCAAGTGTTATCTTGCCAACACTTTCAACTAGTTCAGCAGGCACATCTACATTTTATGCTTCTCAAGTAAATAATACTTCATCATGTGAAAGTCAAAGAGAAGTTGTTACTGCAATTGTACTTGCAAGTCCTGTTGCTCCAGTTGTTCCAACTAATGGATTAGCATTATATCAAAATGCAAATTCAATTACTTTAAAAGTAGATACATTAGCAGGCAATCGTGCAATTTGGTATACTTCTTTAAATGGTGTTGGATCAAATATTGCACCTGTTGTATCGACTAATACTGTGGGTAGAACAAATTATTATGTTTCGCAGATTTCTAATTTAACCAATTGTGAAAGTGCTAAAGCAACCTATGCTGTTATTGTAAATGCATTACCTGCTAGACCAGTTATAATGCAGCCTAGTAACAACCAAGTTAAAGTAGACACATTGGTAAAATTTAATTGGAATAAAGCGACTGGTGTAACCAATTATAGATTACAACTATCAACAGACTCTAATTTCCTTACAAATATTATTGATTCTGTAATTGTAGATACACAATTTGTATATAAAACACCTTTAAAAAATAATACAAATTACTATTGGAGCGTTCAAGTGAAAGATGCCAATAGATTTGTTGATTGGAGTAATCGTTATAATTTCCAAACCTTTGTATTGTCACCAGTTGCGAGATCAATTGCTGCTATTTCAAATGTGAATAACCTTGTTTGGCAAGCAACGGATACTGCTAATTTAAATGCTATAAAAATTTATCGTGATACCCTTCCTTTCAATGCTGGGGTTGAAATGGATTCTATTCTGTTAAAAGGGCTCATTGCCTATTATGGGTTTAATTCAAATGCTACAGATAGCTCAACTTTTAAAAACAATGCAACAGTTACAGGTGCAACCTTAGTTGCCGATCGTTTTGGCATTGAAAACAGTGCTTATGAATTTAATGGCACATCCAATTATATTACTGTGCCAGGAAATACCAATAACGACCTTACTTCAAATTATACGATTAGTATGTGGATATATGCGCCATCTGGTTTAAAAGGCGGTCAAATATTAGGTAAATGGGGAATAGGTGGCACGAGAAACGCTGCATATGGTTTAGCTATTAATGATAAAGGTATTTTAACTATGACCAACAACGATGGTACTAGTAATTATGGCCTTGTATCTAGTCAAGCTATTACCCTAGATACTTGGCATCATTTAGTAATTAAATACAGTGAGGATACACTTCTTATTTTTAATGACAATAGTTTACTCGCTTCTAAAACTGGTATTAAAAAAGCACAAGCATCTAGGTACTCTTTAGATATTGGTTGGGAAGCTTACGGTCGATATCAATATTTTAAAGGAAAACTTGACGATATTA
>JBIPMA010000219.1:0-2524 GCA_044369335.1 Schleiferiaceae bacterium
CGGGCTGATGCTTCTCCCTGGGCTCGCCATCGGCCTCTTCGCGGCGGGAGTACTGAATTTGAACAACATGCGTGACCTCGACACGGACCGTGCCGCGGGCAAGCGCACGCTAGCGGGCCGGATGGGGCTCGGAATGGCCAAGCTGTACCAGGTCCTACTTCTGTTTCAGGGATGGATGGCCGCGGTGGTATTCATTTTTCTGCAGGCTCCGGTGACGTGCAGTCGAAGCTTTCTGTTCGCAGCAACACTTCCGCTAATGGGCGAAACGGCGTTCAAGGGTTGGAAGGCGCAGACTCCGGCCGAATTTGACAAGCTGCTCAAACCCTTGGCGCTGCAGACCGTGCTCTTCGCGATCCTGCTGGGCTATGGCTTGCTGATCGACGCCAACGAATGCAGTAAACCCCTCTTTTAACGCGCGGTGAAGGCGAGCCACTGGACCTATTCGTACACGTTTAAAACGCCTGCGGGCACGTCCCGCGGGGTGATGACGTCCAAGCCAGCGCACTTTATTGACGTAGAATGCCAGGGCCTTCGCGGCCAAGGCGAATGCGGGCTGCTTCCTGGGCTTTCGGTCGACGATCGACCCGATTACGCCTCACACCTTGACCAAATCTGCCGTGAGCTCAGTGCGCTCAGCGACGCAACCTGGGCCGATTGGGCCCGTCAGCGTCGGGTTGACCCAGCGTGGGCCGCGACCTGGGTGGAATGGCCTTCGCTGGTGTTCGCGGTCGAGCAAGCGCTGCTCACCTGGGCCGATCGGGCCCAGGGAGGTGACGGAACCCGCCTTGCCGCTACGCCCTTTGCCCGCGGCGAGGCCGGAATTCCCATCAACGGCCTTCTGTGGATGGGCTCGAGCTGCTACCTGCACGACCAATCTGAGGCGCGACTGACCGAGGGCTTTCGCTGCCTTAAAATGAAGGTGGGTGCGTTGGATTTCGAAGCTGAGTGCGACGTGCTCCGCCACAACCGCAGCCTGGATCCAAGCCTCGAGCTGCGCGTCGACGCCAACGGAGCCTGGTCGGGTAACCTCGCCCTAGAGCGCATGAACGCCCTTCGCGAATTCAACCTGCACAGCATCGAGCAGCCCTGTCCGCCCTCAGACCGCGCGGGCCTTAAGGCGGCTGCCTCGAGCGGAACCCTGCCGGTGGCCCTCGACGAGAGCCTCATCGGGGTGCGCAATGCGGCCGACCGCGATGCCCTGCTTGACGAAATTCAACCTCAGTTTATTGTGCTGAAGCCGAGCCTTTTGGGTGGCATATCTTCAAGTGAAGATTGGATTTTAAGGGCCCGCGCCAGAGGCATCAAGTGCTGGATTACTTCGGCCCTCGAAGGCAGTGTGGGGTTGAGCGCCATTGCGCAGTGGGCGTCGACGTTGCCCGACCTTGAGGGCTACCAAGGATTCGGAACTGGTTCGCTCTACACCAACAACCTTCCGCCGCGCACTGAGGTGCGCCGCGGTGAACTCTGGATGCGGTGAGCCGAGGACGTCCCCCTAAGCCACGGTTGCCGAAGGCTGAAATTGAATTCAGTGCCGCCTGCAACACTGCGCGCCGCCGAGAAGTTGAGGATGTGGTGGCGTGGTGGAATTCTGGTTCCGCAACCTATTCCCTGCACACCAGCGGGAGCACCGGGGCGCCCAAGGAACTGCTGCTGCAGCGCAGCCACATCGAGGCCAGTGCCCGCGCCACCATTGCTTTTTTTGGCCTCAGCGAGGGCCAGCGTAGTCCGTTGCTTTTGTCGGCTAAGACGGTGGGCGGATTCATGATGGTAGTGCGTGCGCTGGTGGCAGGCTTGAAGCTCGATATTTTGCCTGTAGAACGGCGCCCCGCCACCCGTCCTGGGTTGCGCTACGACTTTGTGGCGCTGGTTCCGGAACAGGCGGCGGCCTTGGCGGCCGATCCCAAATTCAACCCCAAGGACTTTCGCTGCACGCTCTTGGGTGGGGCCGATGTGCGTCCCGAGCTCGAAGAGGCCTTGTCGAAGTGGCCCCGCCCCGTGTACCACGGCTACGGAATGACCGAGACCTTGAGCCACGTCGCGCTGCGCCGACTCGGCCACGGCCGTACGTACCAAGGCCTGCCGGGAGTCCTTTTTGCGCAAAAGGGCGAGGCTTTGGTGGTCGACGATCCCGCGCGCGGAGTTCGAGGATTGGTTACAACTGACGCGGCCAACGTCATATCATTCAGTGAATTCGAATGGCTCGGTCGCTTGGACGGGGCCGTCGTGAGCGCCGGAAAAAAAATATTTCCCGAGGTGGTCGAAGCCGCCAGCGGGTGCGAAGGGGTTGCGGTAGGGGTTCCCAGCCGGGAGTGGGGGCAGATGCTTGTATGGGTCGGTGCCCCGGGTTTTGACCCCAACCAAATCGCCCTAAAATGGGAAGCGCTGCCCAATTGGCAGCGCCCCAAGCACGTGCTTGAGCACGTGATTCCGTATCTGTCAAGTGGCAAGCCCGACCGTCAGGCGGTCGCGCGCTGGGCCACTCAGGAATTGGACTTGCGGTAGTCCTCCAAGAACTTCTCGAGGC
>JBIPMA010000220.1:0-2514 GCA_044369335.1 Schleiferiaceae bacterium
GCTGCTGCCGATGGCGTATGCCGCAACGTTGGGCGGGGTGGTGACGTTGATCGGAACCTCGACCAATCTGGTTCTCAATGGATTGCTTCGCGATGCGGGCCTTGAGGGGTTGCGGTCGATAGACTTTTTGGTTCCGGGATTGGGCGTGCTGGTGTTGGGTTCGGCCTACCTGTCGTGGGCCGGAAGCCGGTTGGTGCTTGGGCGGGTAGCAGAAGATTCCGCCACCGAGCGCCCGTATACGGTTGAAACCAAATTGGCCAAAAATGCGCCTGAGGTGGGTCAAAGTGTGGAGCAGGCTGGATTTCGGCAACTCATGGGGCTGTACTTGGTGGAGCTTCAGCGCGGAACCCAGCTGATTGCTCCGGTGGCTCCGAACGAAGTACTGCAGGCGGGAGATCGTTTGTTTTTTGCGGGAGAACTGAGTCAGGTCGATGAACTGTTGCGGGCGCGAACCGGATTGGTGCTTCCGCAGCGCGAAATGACGGACCGCGCCCATGAGGCGCCGTTGGTAGAGGCAATGGTTCCGCCCGGAAGTCGATTGGTGGGGAGCGCCGTACGCGCCAGCCAGTTTCGCCAGCGACTCGACGCCGCCATTGTGGGGGTGCGCCGCCAGGGCGAACGCATGCGTGGCCGAATTGGTGACATTGAGCTGCAAGCGGGCGACCTTTTGGTGCTGGTGGCCGGACCGCGGTTTAAGGAGCGCGCGGCCGAAACGCGCCTGCTGCACGTGCTGAGTGAAACGGCGGCTCCCGAACAGTCTACGACGGTGCAGCGCGGGGTGGCCTGGGGCGGACTCGGCGCTTTGGGCACCTTGGCAGCGGCGGGGGTTGTGGCTCCGCTCGCGGCTTTGGCGCTGTGGCTGGGCCTTCTGGGGGCCATTAAGTGGTTGCGCTGGACCGATGTGCGCCGCGGTTTGGACCCTGAACTCATTCTCACTCTGAGCTCGGCTTTGGCCCTGTCGGCGGGCCTGCAGGCAAGCGGAATTTTGGAATGGGGATTGAACAATGTGGCTCCGGGGTTGGCCCAAGCGCCAAGTTGGGTGTGGGTAGCGGTCCTGTTGTTCGGCACCGCGGCGCTCACCAATTTTGTCACCAACGTCGCATCGGTCGTGCTGGCTTTTCCGATGGCGCTCGCCGCAGTCCACGGAGGCCACCTCGCTTCTACTCCAGCGATGCTCGCCATAGCCTTTGGCGCAAGTGCCGCGTTCCTTACCCCAGCCGGATACGCCACCAACCTTATGGTGATGGGGCCCGGCGGCTACCGCGCCCGCGACTACTGGTCGTTGGGCGGCGGTCTGACGTTGATCTACCTCGCATTTGTTTTTACGTACATAGTATGGTTTCTGTAACCCAAACCCATTCACCCAATGTCGTTGCCCAGCACCTCACCGTGTCGAACGCCGACCGCGAACGCCTCATGGGCCAGCGCGGATGCGTGCTGTGGTTTACCGGCCTGAGCGGCAGCGGCAAAAGCACCTTGGCCAACGCGCTCGACGCCGAGCTGCACGGGCGCGGATTCAAAACCGTGCTTCTCGATGGCGACAACGTGCGCCACGGGCTCTGCGGCGACCTCGGATTTAGTGCTGACGACCGCCACGAAAATCTGCGGCGCATCGCAGAGGTTGCCAAACTGATGGCCGATACCGGCCTGGTTGTTCTCACCGCATTTGTAAGTCCGTACCGCAGCGACCGCGACCGTGCCCGAGCTATTGTCGGCCCAGAACGCTTTGCCGAAATCTATGTCGACGCCCCGGTAGAGGTCTGTGCCACCCGCGACGTTAAAGGCTTGTATGCCAAGGCCCAAGCAGGATTGATCTCGGACTTTACCGGCGTCAACTCGCCCTACGAAGCCCCCCTCTCGCCCGAACTCACCGTGTCAAGCGGCCGCGAAACCTTGGCCGAAAGCACCACCCACGTCCTTACGTGGTTTGAAGCGTTTAATTCTCGTTTGTAAGTACTTATGAATCAACCCAGCTTCCTCGACGAACTCGAGGCCGAAGCCATCTACGTCATTCGCGAGGCCTACGCTCAGTTTGAACGCCCCGCCATCCTGTTTAGCGGCGGCAAGGACTCCATTGTTGTCAGCCATTTGGCGCGCAAGGCGTTTGCGCCGGCCGGAATTCCCTTTGCCCTGGTGCACGTCGACACGGGCCATAACTTCCCCGAGACGATTGAGTTCCGCGACCGCTACGCCGCCTCGCTCGGAGCCGAATTGATCGTAGGCAGCGTTCAGGATTCGATTGACCGCGGAACCGCTCAAGAAGAGCAAGGCCCGCTAGGCAACCGCAACCGAATCCAGTCGGTGACCCTGCTCGAAACCATCGAGCGCGAAGGCCTCGACTGCCTGCTCGGAGGCGGACGACGCGACGAAGAAAAGGCCCGCGCCAAAGAGCGCTTCTTCAGCCACCGCGACGCCTTTGGCCAGTGGGATCCCAAAAACCAGCGCCCCGAGCTCTGGAACCTCTTCAACGGAGCCAAGCAGCCTGGCGAGCACTTCAGGGTGTTCCCGATCAGC
>JBIPMA010000221.1:0-2508 GCA_044369335.1 Schleiferiaceae bacterium
TGCTGGTCCGGCGTTTTGGGCTTCAGACCAGGTTCCGTCAGCGCGCCGGATGCTGAAGTAAATGTCGCAGGATCCGTAGCCGTCACCGCGTTCGCAGGCCGCGAAGGCCATGACCCGCTGGTCGCCGCGAATGCTCACTGCACCTTCGTTTCCGCGGGTGTTCAGGCTTCCGGGAAGCACCTGGGCTGCAGCCCACCCCGCCGACGAGCGCTGGCTTGCGAGAATCACCTCGTCGCTCTGTTCGGAGCGCTGGCGCGCCGTAAAGTACAGGGTCGCATTATCGCCTGAAATACTCGGAAAGTAGTTCATATCCAGGATGTTGACCGAATCGCTCAAGCGTCGAAATGCATAATCCTCAGGACGAAGCACCGCCGACTGGGCAAAGCGCGCCGAAGCCCGAATTTTTTCGGCCTCGACCCGCTGGGCTCCAGGGGTCTTGGGCAACTCGAGGTAGGCCGACGCGGCTGAATCTGCGTGAGTGTACCAACCTTGGTCCATGGCATTGTGCATCCAGCGAAACATGGCTTGCCGTTCGGCCCCGGCAGCGGCTCCGCGGACAAACGCTTCACGCGCTTGAATCGGATCAAAGGGAGCAAATGCGGAATATGCCTCGCCCAAACCCACCCAAGCGGCGGCGTACGAGGGGTTGGATGCCGTGAGTTTGTGAAGCGCTGCCCTAGCCTTTTCTACCTGCGGTGGGCTGCTGCGAAGAAGCTCCATGGCCTTCTGAAAGCGCTGAACTTCAGTCTTCGACTGCCCGAACACGGTACTCGAAGCACAAAGCCCAATCACCAGCAAAATCACTCGCTTCATGGGCTGCAAGGTACGCGGCGAAAACCTACCTTTGCCCTTTGGTCCCACGACTCCATGTCTGAAACACAACTCGACCACGTACGTGACGTTTTCACCCGCTACCTTATCGACCGAGGGCAGCGCAAGACTCCTGAACGCTATGCCATTCTGAGCGAAGTCTACGCCCAAGATGGGCACTTCGACGTCGAGACGCTCTACGCGAGCATGAAGGCCAAGAACTACCGAGTGAGCCGGGCCACGCTGTACAACACCATGGACCTGCTTCTCGAATGCGGTTTGGTTCGCAGGCACCAGTTTGCCACGAATCAGGCCCACTACGAAAAGTCCTACTTCAACCGCCAGCACGACCACCTACTGCTTGTGGACAGCGGCGAAGTCAAAGAATTCTGCGACCCGCGCATTCAACAAATTAAGGCCAGCATCTCCGACCTCTTTGGGGTTGAAGTGACGGGCCACCAACTGTACATCTACGCAAAATCCAAAACTGAACAATGAAGGGTGCTGACATACTCCTCGGCCTGCAATGGGGCGACGAAGGAAAAGGTAAAATTGTGGACGTCCTCACGCGGGACTACGACGTCGTAGCGCGATTCCAAGGCGGCCCCAACGCCGGACACACCCTTGAATTTGAAGGCATTAAGCACGTTCTGCATACGATTCCGAGCGGAATTTTTCACGCCAAAGCCATCAACATCGTGGGCAACGGCGTCGTTATTGATCCGGTCATCTTCATGCGTGAAATCGACAAGTTGACCCCCATGGGTGTTCACTGTGCAGACTGCTTGCGGATTTCGCGAAAGGCACACCTTATTCTGCCTACCCACCGCTTGCTGGACGCGGCTTCGGAGGCCGCCAAGGGCAAAAACAAAATCGGATCGACCCTGAAGGGAATTGGTCCGACCTACATGGACAAGACAGGTCGCAACGGCCTTCGCGTCGGTGATGTGGAACTACCGGACTTCATGGAGCGCTACGAGGCTCTTAAAGCCAAGCACCTGCACATGATGGACGGCGCAGAGCACGCGTTTGACCTCGCCGCTGCCGAGGCTGAATGGCATGCAGCCATGGACCGACTCAAGGCGCTTCCGCTTGCGGACACCGACGTGCTCATCCAAGAGGCCTACCGCGCAGGCAAGCGCATCTTGGCCGAAGGAGCTCAGGGTACCATGCTCGATGTGGATTTCGGAACCTACCCCTTTGTGACCTCGTCGACCACCACGGCAGCGGGCGCATGCACCGGATTGGGCCTAGCTCCGAACCGAATTGGCGAAGTCATCGGAATCTTTAAGGCCTACTGCACCCGCGTGGGTAGCGGACCCTTCCCCACCGAGCTCGACAACGACTTGGGCGAAGAAATCCGCCAGAAGGGCCACGAATTCGGATCAACCACTGGTCGCCCGCGCCGCACCGGTTGGCTCGACTTGGTCGCACTGAAGTACGCCGTTGAAGTCAACGGAGTCACCCAACTCATGATGATGAAGGCCGACGTGCTGAGCGGCCTCGAGTCCCTCGACGTGTGCACGGCCTACCGCTACCGCGGTGAAGAGGTGTCGCACCTGCCCTACCGACTGGATTCCAACCTGCTTGAGCCGGTGTACCAAAGCTTGCCCGGGTGGAGCCAAGACCTGACCGGGGTTCGCCACACCAAGGACCTACCCGCTACCTTGGAGTCCTACGTCCGCTTCATTGAGGACT
>JBIPMA010000232.1:0-5768 GCA_044369335.1 Schleiferiaceae bacterium
ATCGTGTCGACCATCTCGACCGCTGCCTCGAAACACGGCCCCGTCGACAGCATTGAGGCTGAGGAAATCAGTCCGCGATCGAAGGACAATGAGATTGCTTCGTTCACCGCGGCGGACATGCCGAAGTCATCCGCATTGATTATACATTTGCCTGTAATCATGGACTTCCGGCTCTCCCCTGGTGCAAAGCCTGGCGGGCGTGTCTAGTGATTGTCACGAGACATTGGACGTGGCCCCGCCGCTCGGTCGAGGCATGCCAACCGTGACGATGGATAGTTCTGTACGGCAATCACTACCCGGCATGACAAGTTGGACGCGTGGGCAGTATGCAAACCTCAGTTGCCGGGAGTCGCCTACGAGACTCTGCTTCATGCCGTCATTACGACAGTCTAGCTTCGCGACCGATGGCTGTCATCGTGATGTAGTCGACAATCATCGGTGGGCGGGTGCTCGATCGGAAATCCATCACGAAGAGTCTGCCGCGATGACCCAGGGTTACAGCGAATCTCGGGATACAGTCAATCGATGACGATTTATCAGGTGGACTGCAGAAGCATGCTTTTAGGTCGGCCGTGCGATAACGAAATTCGTTATCAATAGGCCGCCGAGATCGGCTCCTGTCGGTCTGGTCACGTCAGGCCTGGGTGATCGGGTGGAAAGTGCGGTGGACTTCGTCGCTGCTTCCTGTGGTCGGGCAAGACATCCGCCGGCAGGGTGAAGTCCATCTAAGGCTGGGTCGCGGCCCATTAAGCTGGGATGAGCGCAAACGTGACATCGGCGGCGGCCGGACTCGCCTTCCCAACCGCTAGTCGTTATAGTGCCGCTGGCTGCGGCCCATCTGTCGAGCCAGACCTCTCGATAGTCCGATGTTCGACATTGTGCCCGGGTCCAAGCGTCCCCCGAGCGCCTCAGGTCGCGGCGGGCCGTAGCAGGGAGGGGCATGTGTAGCGGCGACGGTTAAAGCTCAGGATCTATTAAGTTATCATCCCTTCCTGTTATCGGGCGCCGTCGTCAAGCGTCCGGGCTACCCGATCCTCCACGGTTTCATTACGGGGGAGGCGGTAGCGTGCGCGGGGATTTTCGGGGGGGGGCTTCGAGGCAGCCGGAGCGCGCCTTGTCATCCGAGTAAACTTTCTACCGCCAGTTTATCCTCGGCATCGGTCAACAAGCGGCCCCCGAGGCGTCTAGTCCGGCGTCCCCTCATTCGCCGACATAGCCGTCTCGTCGCTGTTCCGGGTGTGGCTCACACTGCGAAATGCACACCCAATCCTCGTCATTCCGACTTAGTCCATCGCGGGTCAACAATGAAGTTCAGAAGATTTCTCTCCAATTCCTTCCAAAGACTGCAAGCCACCTCAATGTATCGTCGTCTAAGAAGCGCGTGGTGGTTCGAATCGTTGGTCATCATCCCGATTGAGCGATTGGGAATTCTCGAGCGAGAAATCGGCGATGTATATCTGAAAAAGCTTGTCGGCACGGAACACCCCACGATAGTCGAAATCGGTGCCGATTCGGGGACGGACACCTCTCGGTTGAGCAAGCTTTTCCCGGGCGGGAGGATCCTGTCTTTCGAACCCGATCCAAGGAACGTCCCTCGCGTTTCGAGCCGAATCTCTGGTCTCGACAACGTAGAATTGACGGCGAAAGCGGTCTCCAACTTCAACGGAAAGGCGGTCTTCCACCTGAGCGCCGGAAAATCAGGCGGGGGGCAGGGCTCTTCCTCCCTGCGCGAACCGAATCTTACAACGACCGTCTTCCCGGAGATCGAGTTCCCTGAATCAATCGAGGTGGAGTGCCTCCGGCTGGACGATTACTGCGTCGAACGTGGCATCTCGAAGATTGATTTTCTTTGGATGGATGTACAAGGCGCAGAAGACATGGTGATAGACGGCGGTGCTGAGACATTTAGGGACCGGGTGAGATTTCTCTATACCGAGTATTCGAATCTGGAGATGTATAAAGGTCAGGTAGACCTCGATGGCTTGATGGCAAGGCTCCCGGGGTATCGCATTGAACGAATCTACACCTCCAATGTCCTTCTGCGGAACGCTCGTCCGCGGGTCGGTGGCTAACCGATGTCGCTGGCGATGTCAGGCGGTCGCTACCTTGCGCGCATATGGATGCTTTTCTCTATTCTCGTGAGTGGGGTTCCACAGCGCGGTCCGGCTCGCTTTTTTTTGAAGATTCCGCGGCGAATCACTATGGGGTCGCGATGACTATCCAAGACGGCGAAAACGGCCCCTCGCTCGGTTCCCGTGGAGCAGTCGCGCCGCTCGCGATTTTCGGCGTAATCGGGCTCATCGAACAGGGGCTATGAGCGTGTCCCGAGGGGTCATCTTCGTTGCTGGCCACCGTGGGATGGTTGGGTCGGCCATTTGTCGGCAGCTGATCTCGCAAGGGACAGATCCGGGCGCCATTGTGACCCGAAATCGAAATGAACTTGACTTAACGGATCAGTTGGCCGTGAGGCGGTTACTATGGGAAATCAGGCCTTCGGAGGTGTATCTCGCGGCCGCGAAGGTCGGAGGTATCTTCGCCAATAACAATTACCCCGCGGATTTCATCGGGATCAACCTGGCGATCCAGACCAATTTGATTACTGCATCTTTCGAAGCGGGGGTGAAGAGACTGCTGTTCCTTGGATCGAGTTGCATCTATCCAAGGCTTGCGAGGCAGCCGATCACTGAAGACTCGCTTTTAACGGGGCCTTTAGAGGGGACCAATGAGCCTTACGCGGTCGCGAAGATCGCGGGTATAAAGTTGTGTGAAAGCATGAACCGACAGTACGGCGCGTCCCATGGCATCAGCTACCGGAGTGTGATGCCGACCAATCTCTACGGGCCGGGGGACAACTATCATCCAGAGAATTCGCACGTCGTCCCGGCGCTCATCAGGCGCTTTCATGAAGCCAAGAAAACAGGGCTACCGCTCGTCGTGGTTTGGGGCTCGGGATTACCGAGGAGGGAGTTCTTGTACGTGGACGATCTCGCGCGTGCGTGCCTACACGTCATGAACCTGCCTGATGCTGCCTACACGGCCAGTACGACTCCGATGTGCAGCCACATCAATGTAGGATGCGGTCATGACATTACAATTAAGGAGACCGCGCAACTTATCGCTAGTGTGGTGGGGTATGAGGGGCAGATTCAGTTCGATACCACTAAACCTGACGGTACGCCGCGTAAGCTGCTCGACAACTCGCGGATATCAAGGTTAGGGTGGCAGCCCACAATGGGCCTCGAGCAAGGTCTGACCGAGACTTACGAAGATTTTCTGGAGAGAGCGAAGCATGGCACGATCTGAGGCGGCCAAGGTCGCGCTGATTACGGGCATCACCGGTCAAGACGGTTCCTATCTGGCTGAGTTTCTGATCGAGCAGGGATATGTGGTGCACGGCGTGAAGCGACGGGCCAGCATGTTCAACACCCAGCGTGTCGATCACCTATACCAAGACCCTCACGAAGAGGGCAGGAAGCTCCACCTACACTACGGAGACCTGACCGACACGAGCAACCTCCTCCGTATCGTTCAGGAGACCAGACCCGATGAAATCTACAACTTGGGCGCCCAGAGCCATGTCGCCGTCAGCTTCGAAAGCCCGGAATACACGGCGGATGTCGATGCAATCGGCACCCTTCGTCTGCTTGAGGCGGTCCGCATCCTTGGGATGCAGAAGACGACCCGGTTCTATCAAGCATCCACGTCGGAACTTTATGGTTTGGTGCGTGAGACGCCCCAGACCGAAGCCACCCCGTATTATCCCAGGAGTCCGTACGCGGTAGCGAACCTGTATTCCTATTGGATAACGGTCAATTACCGGGAGGCGTATGGACTTTACGCATGCAATGGGATTTTGTTCAACCACGAGTCCCCACGCCGAGGTGAGACTTTCGTTACGAGGAAGATCACCCGGGGGCTGGCACACATCGCATTGGGTCTGGAAAAGTGTCTGTACATGGGGAATCTGGATGCGTTGCGCGATTGGGGCCACGCGAAAGACTATGTACGGATGCAGTGGTTGATGCTCCAACAGGACAGACCCGACGACTACGTGATTGCCACGGGCCGTCAGCATTCAGTCAGGCAGTTCATCACCTGGGCGGCGAAGGCTCTCGGCGTCACCCTTCGGTTCGAGGGGGCGGGTGTCAAGGAGGTGGCCGTTATCGCTGCGGTAGACGGCGATAGGGCCCCGGCTATGAAGCCGGGGATGGTCGTGGTTCGTATCGACAAGCGATACTTCAGGCCGACCGAGGTGGAGTCGCTTCTTGGCGATGCTTCCAAGGCGCGCTCCGCTTTGGGCTGGCAGCCGCACATCACCTGCGAGGAGATGTGTCGGGAGATGGTCGAGCATGATCTGGTCGAGGCGCGACGAAGCGCGCTGCTGCGCAGCAACGGTTTTTCCGTAGATCTGCCTTTCGATTGATCGCTCCTCTACGCACCGCCATGAGCCGTGTATCCTCGGTGGGTGTCGCATCTGGCTTTCGGCGGTGTCACCCGCGACGAGTGCCGTCCGTGCAGCGGATTCGGCCAGAGTTAGGGACGGCGCAATCGTCGCGGCGTCGACGGTCTTCGGTCATGGGATTGGGAGGCGTCGCTCACGTCGATCCGTGTCGGGTCGGCGGGTCTAGCAGTCGGTACTAGCCCTGCATCGACCAGCGGATTACGGGTTGCGTTCGTATCAGATTGATTCCAACGAAACGACGATCTTCTGTCGACGCCGCGGCCGCTCCACAGTCCTCCCATTTCGGTCCCCGCTGAACCAACAGGTTGAATGATGTCCTTGATCAACGAACGCGAAGTGGTCTTCCTTGTCGTGTCCTGTGACCGTTACTCGGATTTATGGACGCCGTTTTTCACGATGATGCAGAAGATGTGGCCCGACTGCCCGTATCGGCAGTACCTGATGACCAACGAAAAGGATTTCGTTTTCGATGGGGTCACCGTCATCAAGACAGGGCCCGATGTCGACTACTCGTCTCAGGTTCGACGCGCCGTGGAACAGGTTGACTCTCGTTGGCTGATCCTTTGGCTAGAGGACTGCATCATCTCGAGGCCAGTAGATACAGCACGATTGCATCAGATCGTGAGCGCGGCATGTGCTGCCGAGGCGGGATATCTGAAGCTCTCCGACGACTATCCTTTATCGTACGATGGCGACCTGGCTTCGGGGACGGGATTGATACCGAAAAATGTCCGCTATCGTTCTGCCGTTGGGATGTCCTTGTATCGTAGGGACGTGTTGTTCCGTCTGTTTCCGTCCGGGAAGTCGGCATGGGAACTCGACAAGAGCAGGGAATCCAACGCCTTTACAGAGGACTTCTACTGCTTGACGCTGGAAGAGGCAAAATCGGCGCCAATCAAGTACATCAACACAGTCATCAAGGGGAGCTGGTACCTGCCGGCGGTACCGTTCCTTCGACGAAACGGTTTCCGTGTGCTGTTGCAAGGCCGTCCGAGACAGACAACCTTAGCGTATTTAGCGATAGTTCTCTTCCTTGCCCGTATAGCCGTCCTGAAGCGATTCCGGTTGCACTGGTTCGAGTGACACTCCGACGAAATCCCGTGTGGTTGGAAATCCCGATCCACCATTTCTACCCTTCGGTCGCGGCAAGAGGATCCGTCGCGCAGACTCGATTCCCTTCTCCGCGGCAGTCTCCGAAGTTCATGGGCCGTCTGGGTGGCGATGCTATCCGGTTTCCTGACGGACTGCGCCGGATGTATGAATCGGCGATCCTGATTTCGACTACATGGCGTGCATGGCCGCGGTG
>JBIPMA010000233.1:0-3684 GCA_044369335.1 Schleiferiaceae bacterium
ACTATGGCCCGCAAAGTGCGCATCTGTCAGGTGATCAGCGGCTACTTCCGGAACGATCCGAGGGTCTTTCATCGCCAGACCAAGTCATTGAGAGACGCCGGATACGACGTTTCGGTATTGACGAACGACGGGCTGGATGATGAAGAGGTGGGCGGGATACGGATCCGGTCTACTGCCCTGCTCCTACGTTCCCGCGCTGCCGTGCTGTGTCTAGCCACGTGGCAGTTCTGGAGAGCGTGTCGCGAAGAGCGAGCCGATGTTTACCAATTACACTCTCCGGAGCTGGTGCCGTTGGGGTTGATGCTGAAGCGCTTCGGGTATCTGGTCGTATACGACGCGCACGAGGATCTCCCATCCCACATCTTGGAGAAGGAGTGGCTGCCCCGCTATGTTCGTCGACCGATATCTTTTTTTGTGGAGCGTATGCTGACGTATGCGTACAAAAGGTTCGACGGGATCGTGTCACCCCATCAGCACGTCGTCGACGCGGTCAAGCAGATAAACCCGAACACGGAGCTCGTAGCCAATTTCGCGAAGGTGGATGTAACCGCTGCGCCACGGTCCGGCAGGATGTCTGCTCGCCGACCGATAGTCTGTTACTCGGGGACCATGTACTTGCACAGCAACCAAATGGAGACCTTGTCAGCGGTCACCGCGATCCCGGGCGTGCAGTATCATGTGGCGGGGTACATGCCCGATGAGCTGCGTGTCCAGCTTGAGGGCCATCCCGGATATGGGAACCTCGTATTCCATGGCCGCCTCGCGTGGGAGGATCTCGGGGAGTTTTATAACGAGGCGGTTGCGGGGTTGGTCGTCATCGGATTGACGCGCAACCTCGGGGGCCGTCGTGGGACATATGCCGTCAACAAGCTGTTCGAGTATATGGAGGCGGGGCTGCCTGTCGTCTGCACAGCGAGCGACCTATGGAACGAGATAATTGCCGAGTATAAGTGCGGGATAGCTGTCGAGCCGGGTAGCGTGCGACAAATCCAGTCCGCCATCGAACTTCTGGTCGGCGACCGAAGATTGGCCGAGGAGATGGGGGATAACGGTCGCCGGGCGGTACTGGAAAGGTTCAACTGGAGCAAGGAGGAGGAGAAATACCTCTCTGTCTTCAATCGGCTCTTGGAGAACGCCGGCGTTGTCACTCGATAAACAGGGATGCAGTCCATGAAGACTTCACCAGTCAGAATAGCGGTCATCGGCCTAGGCTATGTAGGGTTGCCTCTCGCCGTGGAGTTCGCGAAAAGCAGGTCTGTGCTGGGTTTCGACATCAGCAGACAGCGAATAACCGATCTGCAAGCCGGTCTTGACCACACTGGCGAAGTTGACCCTGGACGCCTGTCCAACTGCACGAATCTTCGTTTCACGACTGAAGAGGGCGAACTCGGTAGCTGTGGAATCTTCATCGTGACCGTGCCTACGCCGGTCACCGAAGACCACGCGCCTGATCTCTCCCCGCTTTTGGCCGCCAGCGCGGCCGTTGGTCGGCGTATGACCCGAGGCGCCTTGGTCGTGTACGAGAGCACCGTCTACCCCGGGTGCACCGAAGAAGAATGTGTTCCGGTACTGGAGAGTTCCAGCGGCCTTAAGTTCAACAAAGATTTCTTTGTCGGTTATTCCCCCGAAAGGATTAACCCTGGGGATCGCGAAAGGAAGCTAAGCTCGATCAAGAAGGTCACATCCGGCTCGTGCGCTGAGGCAGCCCGGGCTGTCGACACTCTCTACAGGAGCATCATCGCGGCTGGCACGGTCCCTGTATCCAGCATAAAGGTGGCCGAGGCCAGCAAGGTCATTGAGAACGCGCAGCGCGACCTGAACATCTCTTTCGTCAACGAGCTTGCGCTCATCTTTGATCGCGTCGGCATCGATACCATGGAGGTGTTGGCTGCGGCGTCGACGAAATGGAACTTCCAGTTTTTCCGGCCCGGTTTGGTGGGTGGCCATTGCATCAGTGTGGATCCGTACTACCTCGTCCACAAGGCACAACGGCTGGGATATCATCCTGAGGTCCTGCTTAGCGGTCGGCGCGTCAACAACCGCATGGCGAACTTCATCGCGACGAAGACCGTGAAACTCATGGTGCAGAAAGGGATAGTGGTGCGGGGCGCACGCGTTCTGGTTCTCGGAGTTACGTTCAAAGAGGACTGTCCCGACATTCGTAACTCGAAGGTCGTGGACATAGGGACTGAATTGAGCGAGTTCGGCGCGTCGGTGGATTTTCACGATCCGGTGGCTGACCCGGAGGAAGTCCGGCAGGAGTTCGGGATAGAGTTGGTGCGGAAGCCGTCCCCGAGACGCTATGATGCAGTGATCCTCGCGGTCGCGCATCGCGAGTTCATCGGTATTGACGTGAAGCGCCTGAAAAGGCGGACGATGTCGGTTGTGTACGACGTGAAGTCAGTGCTGCCCAAGCATCTCGTCGATGGGCGACTTTAGTGCCGCGCCGGAGGTGAAATCGATGCCGTCTTTTTCTGTCGGGTCCGCCCATAACTAGTTTAATCGGTAAGTTCCTTTCCCGGTCTTTCGTACAAGATGTTGGGAAACTGTTCATTGGCACTACGATTGCGCAGGGGATTGGCCTCCTGTGCTACCCGGTCTTTACTCGGCTATTCTCGCCAGAGGACTTCGGCGAACTCGCGTGGATATCGACAAGTTCGCTGTTACTCGCGGTGATCGCCAGCGGCTCCTTGGAGGTGGCGATAATCACGGCTCGGACACGCCAATTAGCGACGGATCTCTTCATTTGGGTACTCTACCGTGCGTCCGTGGTGATAGTGACCGTCGCTTCATCGGTCCTCGTTATCGCCGCGTTGATGCTCGATGCAGGGGCGAGGGGACCTGTCGTCGGATTCACTGCAGGGGTCGCTTCAATGGCGATTCTCACAGTCGCGTCGTGGTGCGCGTCCGAGTGGATGGTCCGCAACAAAGACTTCGTTGCGTTGTCGCGGTTCCGGGTCATGCAGAGCGGTTACGTGGCGGCGGTGAAAGTCGCCGCCGGGCTCGCCGCCGCCCCAATAAATGGCCTCGTCTTCGGTGAAGTACTCGGTCGCTTTGCATCCTTACCGCGGTTCTTGCTGAGTGTCTGGGACGAGCACGGTCCGAAGTCGCTCGGCGAAAGCCTGAGACGTTCCCGGCGCGCGTCCCTAAGGTATACGAATTTCCCGCGTATCCATTTGCCGGATCAGCTCCTGAATATCCTAGGGGGTGTCATCCAAGTCCCGATCATCGGTCTTTTCTTTGGGAAGAAGGAACTCGGTCTTGTTGCACTGGTACTGTCAGCGCTCTACATGCCAATTACGGTGCTGAGCGCGGCCATCAAGGATGCATTCCGCCATCGCGCGACGACCCAGTATCGCGAGACGGGGGGGTGTCGACCTGCGTATGTCGGTGTCATCATGCCTGTGGCATTGGCATCGCTGCCCGCGTTTTTAGTCCTCTATCTGCTCACGGGCGACATCTTCGGGTTTGTGTTCGGTGCAGAGTGGAGGCAGGCTGGCGTGTACGCGGCCATTCTCGTGCCGATGTTCTACATGAACTTTGTCGCCATGTCCGCAAATGGTGTCTTCGTGATCACTGGGAACTTGAAGGCATCTCTGGCCTGGCAGGTCGTCGGATTCATCCTGCCAGCTGTCGGTATGCTCTTCGGCGCGGTGCATGTCGGAACGGTAGAGGCAGCGCTAG
>JBIPMA010000032.1:0-8851 GCA_044369335.1 Schleiferiaceae bacterium
TTGTGCGGATTCGCCACTGGCAACCCAACCAGCTTGGAGTGCAGCCCGACCAGCTCGAAGCGTTTGTTGCGGCGAACCCGCAGATGGTTTCGCCCGTGGGGCTTTCACACCGCAACCTCAAGGCAGCCAGCGCGGCGCTCAGGGCGAAGGCTGCGGAACCTGTTCCGCCCCCGGCCTCGGTAGTTTCGGCGGAAACGACCGGCACTCCGTTTTTTCACCTGCACGTGCACAGCCAGTTCAGCGTACTGCAGGCGACGACCAAGGTTCCGGAACTGATTAAGCGCGTGACGGCCGACGGCCAGCCCGCTGTGGCGCTGACCGACCTCGGCAACATGATGGGCGCCTTTCAGTTTGTGCAGGGGGTTCAGACCTACAACAAGAACCGCCCTGAGGGCAGTCCTGAGCTCAAGGCCATCATGGGCATGGATGCGTTTGTCTGCCGCAACCACCAAGACCGAAGCCAGAAGGACGACGGATACCAGATTCCGCTGCTAGCCAAGAACAAAACCGGCTACCACAACCTGGCGAAGCTGAGTTCGATCGCCTACATCAATGGATTTTACTACGTTCCGCGCATTGACCGCGACCTGCTGCTCGCCCACAAAGAGGGCGTGATGGTCACGACCGGCGGAATGATGGGGGAAGTGCCCCAGCTCATTCTGAATGTGGGCGAAAAGCAAGCCGAAGAGGCATTTGTGTGGTGGAAAGAGCAGTTTGGCGCTGATTTTTACGCCGAAATCAACCGCCACGGCTTGCCTGAAGAAGACGCCATCAACGAGGTGCTGCGTCGCTTCTGCGCCCGACACGGGGTTAAGGCGGTAGCGGCCAACAACTCGTTCTACCTGGACGAAGCGCAGGCCGAAGCGCACGACATTCTGCTGTGCGTCAAGGAATCCGAGAAGAAGTCAACCCCGATTGGGCGCGGAAGGGGATTCCGCTACGGGTTCCCCAACAGCAAGTTCTACCTCACCACGCAGGCCGAAATGCGCCAGCGCTTTGCGGACTGGCCCGAGGCCCTTGAGAACTTGGGCGAAATCCTCGAGAAGGTTGAGAACTTCGGCCTTGCACGCGACGTGCTTTTGCCGGCGTTTGAGATTCCGCAGGAATTCGTGCACCCCGACGACGCCGTCGATGGCGGTAAGCGTGGCGAAAACGCCTACCTACGGCACCTTACCTACGTCGGAGCCAAAAAGCGCTGGGGTGATGCGGTTCCGGCCGAGATTGCTGAACGCCTGGACTTTGAACTCGAAACCATCGAACGCACTGGCTACCCGGGCTACTTCTTGATTGTTCAGGACTTCTGCCAGGCGGCGCGCGACATGGGGGTTAGTGTGGGGCCTGGCCGCGGATCAGCCGCAGGTTCAGCGGTAGCCTATGCCACCGGGATTACGAACGTGGACCCGATTACGTACGACCTTCTGTTCGAACGTTTTTTGAATCCGGACCGCGTCAGCCTGCCTGATATTGATATTGACTTCGACGACCGGGGTCGCGACAAGGTGATTCAGTACGTTATTGACAAGTACGGATCCAATCAGGTGGCGCAGATCATCACCTACGGATCGATGGCAGCGAAGTCAGCCATCAAGGATGCGGGGCGGGCTCTGGACCTTCCATTTGACGAGGCGGACCGGCTGACCAAATCAGTACCCGACAACTCGAGCTTGCCGGTCATTCTCGATTCGGACGACGCGACGATCCGCGAAAAGTTCCGCAACGAGGACTACGACAAGGCGGTTGCGCTGCGCGAAATGGCTAAGGGCAACGACCTCAAGGCAGCGACGCTGCAGCAGGCCAAAGTGCTCGAGGGATCGCTGCGCAACACGGGCATTCACGCTTGTGGGGTAATTATCACGCCAAGCGACATCCGCGAGCTGATTCCGGTGGCCACGGCCAAGGACAGCACCATGTGGACGACGCAGTTCGACAACGCGGTGGTCGAATCGGCGGGACTGCTCAAGATGGACTTCTTGGGCCTTAAAACGCTCACGCTGATCAAGGACAGCTTAGAACTCGTGCGCAAGCGCCACGGGGTAGAGATTGACATTGAAGCGATTCCGCTCGACGACACAGCCACCTACGAGCTTTTTCAGCGCGGAGACACCGTCGGCATCTTTCAGTACGAATCGCCGGGGATGCAAAAGCACCTCAAGGACCTCAAGCCCACGGTCTTTGGCGACCTGATCGCCATGAACGCCCTGTACCGTCCGGGTCCGCTCGAGTACATTCCGAGCTTTATTCGCCGCAAGCACGGAACCGAGCCAATCACCTACGACTTGGCGGACATGGAGGAGTACCTCCGCGAGACCTACGGCATCACGGTGTACCAGGAGCAGGTGATGCTTCTGTCGCAGAAGCTGGCGGGCTTTACCAAGGGTCAAGCCGACATGCTGCGCAAGGCGATGGGTAAAAAGATCAAGGCAGTACTCGATCAGATGAAGCCCCAGTTTGTTCAGGGCGGAATCGAACGCGGCCACGCCGAACCCATTCTCGAAAAGATTTGGAAGGACTGGGAAGCCTTTGCCTCGTACGCCTTCAACAAGTCGCACTCGACCTGCTACGCCTGGATTGCCTACCAAACGGCCTACCTGAAGGCGCACTACCCGGCAGAGTACATGGCGGCCGTGCTGTCCAACAACATGAACGACATCAAGCAGGTGACGTTCTTTATGGAGGAGTGCCGCCGAATGAAGCTTCCGGTCCTTGGCCCGGACATCAATGAATCCGAAGGGCCCTTTACGGTCAACCGCGAGGGAGCCATTCGATTTGGATTGCTCGGAATGAAAGGTGTAGGGGCCGCAGCCGTGGACTTTTTGCTCCAGGACCGCGCCGCAAACGGGCCGTACACCAGCGTGTTCGACGCCGCCCGCCGCCTCGACCTTCGGGTGGTCAACAAAGGAACCTGGGAATCCTTAGCGCTTGGCGGAGCCTTCGACCGCTTCGATGGCGTACACCGCGCGATGTTCTTTGCCGAAGAATCCGACGGGCGGCCGTTTGTCGAGCGCCTCCGGCGCTACGGCCAGGCCTACCAGGACCAGCTGAATTCCGCCCAAGTCAGTCTGTTTGGCGAAGACAGTGGGGTGGATACGCCAGAGCCTGCGCTACCGCAGGTTCCGACCTGGAACAACCTCGAGCTGCTCAAGCGCGAAAAAGAGGTAATTGGCATCTACGTGAGCGCGCACCCGCTCGACGCCTACCGCTACGAACTGCGCACCTTTCGCAAGCAGTCCGTGGCCGAATTGGGCAACCTCGACGACTTTGTGCAGGGCCGAGGTTCGCGCGACTTCATTGTTGCGGGAATCATTACCAACGCCCAAGTCCGCATGACCCGCACGGGCCGCGAAATGGGAAGCTTCGTGCTTGAAGACGAGGACGGCGCCAACGAATTCGTGCTCTTTGGCCAGCAGTTCTTGGACCAGCGCAGCTTTTTTGTCAACGACCTCATGGTGCTCGTGCGCGGACGCGTGCAGCGCCCCGCCTGGGCCCGCGACGACAGCCAGGCGCGTTTGGTGGCCGACATCACCAAAATCCAGCTGCTCAGTGAGCTCTTTGACCGCGAGGCCAAAGGATTGACGCTGTTTGCGGCGGTTCAGGACATTAGCCCGAGTTCGTTCGGCGAGCTGGCCCAAATTTTGCGCGCCCACCCAGGGAAGCAGCGCATCCAGTTCCACATCGGTGACCCGGCGAGCCAAACCCAGCTCCGCATGCCGAGCCGCGGGCCGGGGGTTCAGGTGTCACGCGAACTACTGACCGAATTGGACCGACTTAACCACTTTCATGCCGCAGTACGCCTTGATTAAGATAAACCACCTCGTGCTCAGTGCGCTCCTGCTGGTCGCATCAAGCCTTTTCGCCCAAAACGCCCTTGATGCGCAAGGCCGCCGCACCGGCCCTTGGACCGCCAAATACCCCAATGGCCAAACGCGCTACGAGGGTCAGTTTGACGCAGGAGTTCCGGTGGGGCGGTTTATGTACTACCACGATAACGGTTTTCGCAGTGCCCAAATGGACTATCGCGGCCGTTCCGGAGTCTGCCTGAGCGAGCAGTACGACGAAAAGGGCAAGTTGATGGCGCGCGGTCGCTACGGGGCGGACCGCGAGCGCGACAGCATCTGGGTCACGTACGCGTTTGACGGAACTAAGCTCGAGGACGCACCCTACGAGGCTGGCAAGCTGCACGGTGCCTACACGATGTACTACCCGAACGGCAAGGTGATGGAGCGCGGAACCTATGATGCCGGTGTGAAAGTCGGAACCTGGACGCGCTTTCGCGAAACGGGCGCTAAAGAACGCGTGGCCAACTTTGCCGCAGGCCTTCTTCAGGGTACGTGGACTGAGTACGACGAAGACAACCGCGTTTCGGTAGTCGGAACCTACCTCAACGACCTGCGCCACGGCAAGTGGACCTATTTTGAGCGCGGTACGGCAGTGCGCACCGAAATGTACCGGCGCGGAATCCTCGAAAAGCCCGGCAAGTAATGGCTCGGGTGGTCGTCGGCCTTTCGGGAGGCGTGGATTCATCAGTGACAGCGCTGCTCATGCAGCAGGCGGGCCACGAGGTCATCGGCATTTTTATGCGCAACTGGAACGATGCCTCGCCAACCCTCGAAGACGAATGCCCTTGGATTGAGGACTCGAACGACGCACTGCTCGTGGCAGAGAAGCTGGTGATTCCGTTTCAAGTGCTTGATTTGTCGGTTCAGTACAAGGAGCGCATCGTGGACTACATGTTCGCCGAGTACGAGGCCGGACGCACGCCCAATCCCGATGTGCTGTGCAACCGCGAAATCAAGTTTGATCTCTTTTTGGACGCTGCGCGTTCGCTCGGAGCCGACTACGTGGCCACGGGTCACTACGCCCGTGTGGATCAAACCACCGACGGCATGTTTCATCTGAGGGTAGGCCTTGATTCCGGTAAGGATCAGTCCTACTTTTTGTGCCAACTTAGCCAAGAACAGCTCTCGCGCGCACTTTTTCCCATCGGAGGCCTGCAAAAATCCGAAGTCCGCCGCCTCGCCACCGAGGCTGGACTTGTAACCGCTGCCAAGCGAGATTCCCAAGGGCTTTGCTTTATTGGGCACGTGCGCCTTCCGGACTTTTTGCAGCAGCAGCTCAAGCCCAAGCAGGGCGACATCGTCGAAGTCCCGCGGGATTCACCTGCCGTTGCATCGGTTCCGCTGGGCAAGCCCTGGGGTTTTCAACCGTCCGACGGCCAGGTGGTGGGGCAGCACCAAGGTGCGCACTACTACACGGTGGGCCAGCGCAAGGGGCTGCTGGTAGGGGGTAAGCCCTTGCCGCTATTTGTGCTCGCCATTGACGTTGTACAGAACGTTGTGTACGTAGGTCAGGGTGAGGATCATCCCGGGCTGTACCGTACGGCGCTCTGGATGTCGGACGTGCACTGGGTTCGTCCGGATCGCAAACTGGCAATCGGATCTTCGGCGCCGTATTCGGTGCGGATTCGCTACCGCCAGGCGCTGGTTCCGGCCATCCTCAGGGCTGCAGAGGGCGGAACCTGGATTGAATTTAGCCAGCCAATGAAGTCGGTTGCGCCCGGACAGTTTGCGGCGTGGTACAACGAAGATGAGTTAATTGGTTCAGGTGTAATAAATAATTAATTATGAAATATTTAATTGCATTAGTTTCAATCGTTGGTTTGAGCTCAGTATCAGCCCAAGAAGCTCCCCGAAAGCACTGGGTGTTTGTCAACGAATCAGCCATAGACTACAGCCAGCCCCAGCTCGGCCCGGACGCCCTCGTGCGCCGCACGGCCCAGAGCATTGCGCTGCGTCCAACGGACTTTGCGCTACAGCCCGAGGTGGTCACCCAAGTGCATTCTGTGGCTCCCGTGATCGGGCGCAGTCGGTGGCTCCGCGCAGTGGTCGTCGAGGCTGACGCGAGCCAGCTCGCCGCCATTCAAGCCTTGGATTGCGTGCGCGCAACCCAGCCGGTGGCATTGATGAAGCGGTCGCTTACGAGCTGTGAGCCGGTGGCAAGTAGCTCGTTGCTGGCTTCTGGTTCCGCGGGTGATGCAGAGGCTGAAGATGCTACCACATCCTACAACTACGGAGCGTCCATCGACCAGGTCCTGCAAATCCGAGCGGACGCGCTGCACGACGCAGGCTTCAACGGGGCAGGAGTAAAGATGGCCCTCATGGACGGTGGCTTTAGCGGTGCCGACACCTATTCCGCCTTTACCGGCGCATGGCAGCAGGGTCGCGTGCTCGGAACCCTTGACTACGTCGACGGTGACACCAACGTCTTTCACGTTGGAAGCCATGGAATGAGCGTGTGGAGCACAATTTGCGCAGACCTTGATGGCAATTTTGTGGGCACGGCTCCGCAGGCCTCGTTTTACCTGTTTAAAACTGAAAACCAGATTTCAGAAACCATTGCCGAAGAGTACAACTGGGTCATGGCCGCGGAGCGAGCTGATTCCCTTGGAGTCGACGTGATCAACACTTCACTCGGTTATACCACCTTTGACAACGGAATTGGTGACCACAGCTACGCCGATATGGACGGCCGTACTACACCGATTTCACAAGCCGCTGTCGCCGCAGCCCGCACCGGAATGATCTTATGCATTTCGGCCGGAAACGAGGGCAGCTCAAGCTGGAAGTACATTTCGGCTCCTGCTGACGCTGATTCCATTCTCGCCGTCGGAGCGGTCGATGTCTTCGGAATCCGTGCCGCATTCAGTAGCCAAGGGCCTTCTGCTGATGGCCGCATCAAGCCCGACGTGGCAGCGCGTGGCTTAGGCGCAGCCGTGATGAATTCGAACGGCCAAGTCGCAACATCTTCAGGAACAAGCTTTTCGTCGCCCATCATGGCGGGTGCCATGGCTAGCCTTGTTCAAGCCGCCAAAACGCTTCCCAACGGGTACAGCGCGCAAAACCTCATCCACCGGGTGCGCATGTCGGCCCACCAGGCCTTGGCTCCCGATTCCCTTCTCGGCTACGGAATCCCCAACTTTGCTACCGTCCTCAACGGCTTAGGTGTCGAACCGCTGCAGGATTTAAAGCCTTGGACGCTTCATACGGCCCCCAGCGGATGGTTGCTTCGCCGCACGTCTTCAGGAACCCCAGACGTCCTCGAGTTCTTTTCGGTCGACGGCAAAGTGGTGGAACGCATCGAAGTAGCTCCGGGCCAAACGGAGGTTCCGCTTCGAGGTCGCCCGTTCTGGGGATACGTGCGCAGTGCCAGCCAAGTCCTACCCGTAGCAGCCCGTGGCGAATGAAGACGCGCCTGACGGAACTGCTTGGCATCGAAGTCCCCATTATTCAGGGCGGCATGATTTGGTGTGCCGGTTGGGAACTCGCCGCGGCCGTATCGAACGCCGGAGGGCTCGGAACCCTTGGGTCGGGCAGTATGTACCCCGACGAGCTTCGCGAGCAGCTCCGCCTGCTCAAGGCCGCCACAGACAAGCCGTTTGCGGTCAACATTCCGATGCTCTACCCGAACATCGTCGAGCATTTGCAGTCCTGCATTGACTTTGAGGTTCCTGTGGTCATTACTTCGGCCGGAAACCCCAAACTTCACACTGCCTGGCTCAAGGAGCGCGGCCGCACTGTGCTGCACGTCGTTTCGTCGTCGGTCTTTGCCGCCAAGGCAGAGGCGGCCGGCGTAGACGCGGTTATTGCCGAGGGTTTTGAGGCCGGAGGCCACAACGGCCGCGAAGAGACGACGACGATGGTCTTGGTCCCTCAGGTAGTGGACGCCGTGCGCATTCCTGTGGTGGCCGCAGGCGGAATAGCCGACGGCCGTTCCATGGCCGCTGCCCTTGCCCTCGGAGCCGAAGGGGTTCAAATGGGCTCTCGCTTTGTCGCCACGCCCGAAGCGAGCGCCCATTCCGCCTTTAAAAACGAAGTCCTTGCCGCCGCAGAAGGGGCCACGCAGCTGACGCTGAAAGAGCTAGCTCCGGTGCGCCTGATCAAAAACCCGTTCTACGAGCGCGTTGCGGCGGCCTACGCACGCGGAGCCTCTAGCGACGAGCTTCGAGAGCTGCTCGGTCGCGGCCGTGCCAAAAAGGGAATGCGCGAGGGCGACCTCGTCGAAGGCGAGCTCGAAATCGGCCAGGTGGCGTCCCGCATCCATGCACTGCGGCCCGCCGCAGACATTGTTCGCGAAACCGCACAGCAGTGCGCCCAAACGCTTCGAAGCCTGTGCTAGATCGGTTGGTTGTTCATATTGGCCTGCACAAAACGGGCACGTCGTGGCTGCAGCGCCAGGCCTTCGTGCCCGCGTTTGGGGTTCAGCAGCTGGTCGATTCGGCACAGCCTTGGGACGACCACGTGCTCCAGTCCTTGGTGATGGGTTTGAAGTTTGATCCGCTTGCGGTTCGAGCGGAACTCGAGCGCCGCTGGGATAGGTCCTCGCTACCCTTGCTCAGTGCAGAACGCTTGGGAGGGCACCCCATTTCAGGTGCCTACGACCGTTGGGATATTGCCGACCGCTTGGCAGAGGCGCTTCCCGGGGTGCGGATTCTCGTCGGAACCCGTTCCGAAGGATGGGAGGTAAGCATCTACGCCCAAATGCTTCGCGAGGGCTATACGGGACGCAGCCTTGAACGACCGGCGCGCAGCGAATGGAAGACGGCGTCGTGGCCCGGAAGCTACACGCAAGTAGCCGCGCTCGTCGAGGGCTACCGCCAGCGGTTTGGTCGCGACCGGGTTACGGAACTTCCGTACGAGCTCCTTCGCGACCGCCCTAGCGACTATGCCGATCAATTGGCCCGGGCATGCCAGCACGATGCCCTGATGGGGGCGTCGGTGGCGGCAGTACACCGTGAAAACGAACGTCCTGGCGATTTGGAGCGCCTCAGGATCGCCAACTACTTCAAGAAGTCAGC
>JBIPMA010000026.1:0-9411 GCA_044369335.1 Schleiferiaceae bacterium
CCCCAGTGGCTCGAAATCCGTCCGGCTCAATTTGACCGCAGCACGGCGCGCACCCTTTTGCTCTACGGGTTCCCGCTGCTGCTCGCGGGCTTGCCGGGCGTCGCCAACGAGATGGCCGACCGCTTCTTTCTCGAGGCGCTTCTGCCCGCCGAAACGGCGATCGAGGGCGTCGGAGCCTATTCGGCCGTCTACAAGCTCAGCATCTTCTTGATCTTGTTCAACCAGGCCTTTCGCTTCGCCGCAGAACCCTACTTCTTTAAAAACGCCCAGCGCGACCTCAGCCAGCTGGCGATGGCCACGCGGCTCTTTGCGGCCCTGTTGGCCTTGGGCGTCGTCGCGGTGATGGCGGGCTTGCCCTGGCTCAAGCACTTCATCGCTGACAAGTACTGGAACGACCTTTTGCTCTTGCCCGTGCTGCTCTTTGCCAACTACCTGCTGTCGCTGTCGACCCAGGTGTCCATGTGGTACAAACTCAGCGACCGCACGATGATGGGTTTATGGATCACGCTGTTCGGCTTTGCGCTCACTGCTGCGGGTAACATCGCGTGGATTCCCCAGCTCGGAATCATGGGTGCCGCCTACGCCACCCTGCTCAGCTACGGGGGCATGCTGGCCCTTTCGCTGGTGTTGGGCCAAAAATTTCATCCGGTTCCTTACGACTGGGGCCGCTTGGGGCTGTACACCTTGGCCGCGCTGGTCTTGGGCGGAACCGCGTTTCACCAACCCGGCTGGCCCGCCGCCGCGTCGGTGGCGCTCATGCTGGCGGTGGTGCTCCGCAGCGAGCGAGCCCTGCTGAAGCGCCGCACCTCTTAAGCTAACGAATATGATCCGCGTCATCAACGAATCCCCGTACCCGCTGCCTGAATACGCCACGCCCCATTCGGCAGGACTTGACCTCAGGGCCCACCTCAGTGAATCGGTGCTGCTCCAGCCCGGTGAACGCCGGCTGGTTCCCACGGGGCTGCGCATGGCCCTGCCTGACGGGTGGGAAGCCCAAGTGCGTCCACGGTCTGGGCTGGCGCTCAAGCACGGCGTGACCGTGCTGAACAGCCCCGGAACCATCGACGCCGACTACCGCGGTCCGGTCGGGGTCATCTTGGTGAACCACGGTTCCGAAGCATTTGAAATCACGCCCGGCGAGCGCATCGCCCAGCTCGTTTTTGCGCGCTACGAACGCGCCGAGTGGCAAATTGTGGATGAATTGGACGCCACCGAGCGCGGCGAGGGCGGATTCGGCCACAGCGGGCGCGGCTAAGTCCCTATTTTTGCGGAACCAAACCATTCCGCAACCCGAACGATGAACATTATTATTCCCATGGCAGGCCGCGGATCGCGCCTGCGTCCGCACACCCTCACGACGGCCAAGCCCCTGCTCCCCGTGGCCGGGAAGCCCATTGTGCAGCGCCTCGTCGAAGACATTTCGGGAATCGTCGGGGACGACCTCAAGCAAATCGCCTACGTCGTCGGTGAGTTTGGCGACGAAGTCGAGCGCATGCTTTTAGACGTAGCCGCGGGCCAAGGCGCCACCGGAAGCATTCACTACCAAGACAAGCCCCTGGGCACCGCCCACGCGGTGCTGTGTGCCGCCGAGCACCTCGAGGGCCCAGTTGTGGTGGCCTTTGCCGACACGCTCTTTCGGGCCGACTTCAAGCTCGACGCCAGCGCCGACGGCGTCATTTGGGTCAACCGCGTCGAGGATCCGCGCGCCTTTGGCGTCGTACAGTTGGGCGAAGACGGCCGCATCGTTGAATTTATCGAGAAGCCCCAGGAGTTCGTCAGCGACCTCGCCATCATTGGGATCTACTACTTTAAGGACGGAGCACGCCTGCGCCGCGAACTGCAGCACCTCATCGACAACGAAATCAAGGGCGGCGGAGAGTACCAGCTCACGCACGCCCTCGAGAATATGAAGAACGACGGCCTGCGCTTTGTGCCCGGAACCGTCGACGCCTGGATGGACTGCGGCAACAAAGACGTGACCGTCGAAACCAACGGGCGCATTCTGCAGTTTGTGCAGCACGAAGAGGAACTGGTTTCGCCCGAGGCAGAGCTGGTGAACGCCACGGTGGTTCCGCCCTGCTTTATCGGCCCTGGCGCAAAAATTGTAAACAGCACGGTCGGCCCCCACGTAAGCATTGGGGCCCGCAGTACCGTGACCGATTCCACCCTGACCGACTGCATTGTCGGCGAAGACAGCCACCTGAAGCGCATCAGCTTGCGCAATTCGATGATTGGCCGCCACGCTTCGCTCGACGGGCAGTTCGTGTCGCTCAGTTTGGGCGACTATTCCCGACTCGAAGGCGAATGAGGTTGCGCGCACTCCTGCTGACGGTTGCGGCCCTGTGGGCCGCGGGGAGTGCGTGGGCGCAGAGCCCGACCTACGTGCCTGAGACGAAGGCGGAATCATTTATCGCCGAAGCACAGCAGGCGCCGCCAGCCAAGCAGGCCAAACTGCTTGCACGCGCGCGGCGCGAGCTCGTGTTCCGTGCGCAGCACCACCCGTTGAACGTTCCGACGTGGGAACTTCTGGGCGTCGTGGCCTACTACCAGCAGGACTACGAGACCTTTGCCCAGTGCCAGCACCGCCTGCACGGCCTGGGGCACCCCGACCCTCGGGGCTATTGGACCGCCGCCGAGTGGTCGTTTGGTCGCGAAGACTACGTGGCGGCACTTGAATTCATTGACTTCGCCGTACAGGCCGAAGGGCCGAGCATGAACGCCGTGTCGTCGCGCCGCAACGTGTACTTGCGTTTGTACGAGGGAGATTCCGCCCTGCGCACCGTCGCGGACTGGGTAGCCGCAAACCCTACTGACGTGCAGGCGGCGCTTTTGTACGCCCAAACGTTGGCCGAATTGGGTGGCGAAGAAGAGGCCTACATGGCCTACCGCCACGTGCTGCGCCGCTTTCCGGACGTGGTCGATGCCCGCTGGCAGTTTCTTCGCTGGGCCGCCGGCGCTGGGCGTTGGGACGAGGCCCTGACCACCGCTCAGGGCATCTGGTCTGACCCCGGAATCGCCGAGCGCGCCAAGGTCGCCTACGCCACGAGCTTTCTCGAAGAAGACCCTCAGAATGCGGCCGTTGCGAGCCTTGCGGTGCGCTGGACCGAAGGCCTCTTGGCGCAGGATTCGTCAAACCCTGCTTTTTGGGCGCTGCGCGGCGACATCGCGCGCTGGTTGGGCGACCTCGCGACTGCCGAGGCTTCGTGGCGCACCTGCCTTGCTCTTCCGGGCGGAACCGAGTGGCCCGTCTACCAGCAGATCCTACAGCTGGATCTCGACGCCAACCGCACCGAGGACCTTTTGCGCGACGCCCGAGCCGCAGAAGCAGCCATTCCCCAGCACCCTTTTGGGCGCCTGTTTGTCGGTGTGGCCCTCATTCGGAATGGCGACTACGACGGAGCCTACGCCGCGCTGGGCGAGGGCTTGACCCGAGCCGCGGGAGACCCTGAAGTCATGGAGCAGTACGAGCTCTACCTCGGCGAAGTCTGCTACCGATTGGGCCGCATGAACGAGTTCACGGCGCACTTTGAGCGCGCCCTGTCGCTCAACGCGCAGAACCCCACCACCCTGAACAACTACGCGTACTTTTTGGCCCTGCGCCGAATGGACCTTCGCCGCGCCGAAGAGCTGGCCCTCAAGGCCGTACAGCTCGCCGAAGGCGAATCCAGTTTTTGGGACACCCTGGCCGCGGTCTACGAGGCCCAGCGCAAGTTCCCTAAGGCCAAAGAAGCCATTGCAAAGGCCTTGGCAACGGGCGGCCTCGAATCCGCGGCCATCGTGGAGCGCGCCGGAGACATTCACGCCGCCCTTGGGGCCACGTCCGAAGCCCGACGGTTCTACCAGCACGCGCAGTTCTTGGGCAACACTTCTGAAGAGCTGGCGCGCAAACTCAACCAACTTCCGACCCTGTGAAGTACGTTTTTTGGCTTTTGGCCGTAGTTAGTGTGGCGGGATGCCGCAGTCGGACCACACAGGTTCCGACCGAGGTCTCGCCGCCCGTTGAACTGATTCCGATGTACGAACCCCACCGCGCCGCTCTGGCTGAGCGGGCGCTTGCCCTGCCCGTGCCGACCCGAATGGTCGGCACGTTAAGCGTTTCATTCGGAGGCAAAAACCTCTCTGCGAAACTGGACCTGCGGGTGCAGTCCACGCCAGAGGCCCTAATCTGGATGGATGTGGCCGACCCCCTCATTGGCCTGAAAATCGGACGTGCCCGCGTCTACCAAGACAGTGTGCAGGGCTACATCAAGCTCTACCGCCAGTTCGTCAACGAGCCCCTCGATCGCCTGCGCCAAATGGGCATCGATTTGCGCACAGAGGATGCCCGCCGGTTGGCTTTGGGGCTGCCCTTGGCGGTTCCGAAGTCCTGGACCGATGCCCAGTGGGCGGTCGACGACAGCAACGTGGTTATGACCGTGGTCGAGCAGCGCGGAACCTATTCGGTACGCTTCGAAGTAGCTACCTCAGCGGCCAATCCCGGGGTGGTGCAGTGGCAGCGGCTTACGAGCAAGAGCGAGTCCGTGACGGTGCGATACACGGGCGACGGAGGCTGGACGGCTGAAGTCCCGAGCCAAAATGCACGTGCCGAATTTCGCGTCGCAGAACGCAGTGCGGGGGGCGACCTGACGTTCCCGTTTGAACTACCTTCGAACTATGCTCGGACGACGTTCTAATTGGTGGTTGCTGGCCCTCGCATTGGCCCTATCCGTGGGGATGGCGGCCCAAACGGGCGACACCAAGTCCCAGCTCGAGGCCGAGAAAGCGCGGCTTCAAAAAGAGATCAGCGCGGCCAACGAGCTGCTGTCCAAGACCCGCAAGGACCGCGACCTCACCCTCGGTGAGCTGCGTGCGCTCGAGAAAAAGCTCAAAGCCCGTGAGGCCTTGATTCGCAACGTGCAGGCTCAGGTGCGCCAGAGTGAATCCGAAATTACCCGTCTTCAGGGCGACATTGCCGAAAAAGACCGCGAGATTGACGCCATGATGCAGGAGTACGCTGAGATGCTGCGCCAAGCCCAGCAGCGCGGAACCACCGAGCAGGCGCTGCGCTTCATCCTCGGAGCCGAAAACCTATCGATGGCCATCAAGCGCATGAACTACTTGCGTCAGTACACGGAGTTCCGCAAAGAGAAGGTCGAAGAAATTCGCGCCTACCAAGAGGCTCAGGCCCAGCGCGTGGCCGCGGTCGAAGTCGAGCGCAACCGCCAAAAGGAGCTGCTCGGCCAAGAGCTCCGCCAAAAGCAGCTGCTTGCCGAAGAACGCGCCCAGCAGGCCAAGGCCCTGAATGCCCTCAAAAAGAAAGAGGGTCAGATTGCCACCGGAATCAAGAAAAAGAAGCAGGAACTCGCCAAGCTCGAGAAGCAGATTGCGGCCATCATTAAAGAAGAGCTCCGCAAGCAGCGCGAGGCGTCCGCAGGCAAAACCGGCGCTAAGGATGTGGGTGGCGGATACTCGCTGACTCCTGAGGCAGCAGCCCTCGCCAAAGATTTTGCGGCGAATCGCGGTAAGCTTCCATGGCCTGTGGAGCGCGGAGTAATCACTCAGTCCTTTGGCGACAATGAAGTTCCAGGTGCCGCGGGCGTCACGATCAAAAACCCAGGTGTCGATATCGGGACACCCTCCAAGTCGACTGCCCGTGCGGTGTTTCAAGGTGAAGTGGCCTCAGTTGTTAGTGTTCCCGGTGCCGGTAAGGTCGTCTTGATTCGCCACGGAAACTACTTCACTGTGTACTCCAACTTGGCGGAAGTCTTCGTCGCTAAAGGCTCCAAGGTCGACACCAAAGAAGCACTCGGTCGCGTGATGGAGGATCCCGAAACAGGTGCCGCCACGCTGCACTTCGAGCTGTGGATGAACACGCAGAACCAGGATCCGCGGCCTTGGCTGAATTAGCGGGGTTTGCTGAGATTGGCAAGGTTGGCTCGTGAGCTTTTTTGCGCTTCGCGCTAAGTCCCCTTCGGGGCTGGGGCCGCTTCACAGCTAGGGCCGCTGTGCGGCTGGGTCCCTTCGGGCCGTTTCTCGCTACCTGCTTCTGGCACGTGTGAGAAAAAGTAAAATCCGGGTATATCCGAACAATTAGGGGGCATGAGATTGTTCCGCCTTTGGCGCTCAAATTGGTTTATTTGCACTTGCCTTTGCGTCGTACCTGTGGTCCTCCGGGCCGTTTTTAGTTTCGAATTTCTTGATGGCCGCTCCATGGCATCGAGAAACAAAGCATGAATAACGTGCACTACGTGCTTATTTAATGAATTTACAATGGTGGATTTCGCCGTTTAACAGCCATATTCGAACCACATAATTCCCGGGACTAAGACTGGTAACCGGGTAGCGAGCGTCAGCGGTTGGCGAATCCCAATTAATCATATTTTGTCCTGCAAGATTTAGAACTTCAACGCGCTCAATGTTGCTGAACGAGGTAAGGCGAAATTCCTCGCTTACTGGATTTGGCCATACATATGGCAGCGACGAACCAAGTTCGACAGTTCCTATTGATCCGCAGTTAAGAAGGTTCAAATAGTCCCAGAGTTGGTTATTAAACTGGTTCGGAAGCGCATTTCCGTCGGGAGCATTACCCATGCGGACCACTACAAGGTTTTGACTGGGCACCACATTTATCATTTGCCCGTCTTTGCCCCAAGCAGCGATCATGTCAGCGGGCGCACTAGGGTTCAGCCATCCTTGAAAATTGAACTGAGTGCTCGGCAAGCGGTACGAGGACTTGCCATTAAGCCACCAAAGGTATCCATACGATGGATTGATGGACTGTGAAGGGCTGCGCATCGCGGCCTTAAAGACACTGTCGCGAAGCAAGGTGTCGCCGTTCCAGATTCCGTTCGATAGGATGAGGAGGCCAAACCTAGCCATACTTCGAGCGGTACTGACATAGACCCTATTGTATCCTATAGAAACAAATCCACCCGTCATGCCGGTTGGTGCCTTTAGCTTTTGTTGCGCATAACTATTGAGGGTTGTCCCGGTAGCGCCTTGGATGACTTCGTCAAGAAGTGTGTATGGTGCGTTGTGATAGGCCCACCTTGTTCCCGCATTAGCTTTAAAGGAAAGACAGGTATCTAGAGTACAGAAGGGATCTGCGACAGCATCGTCGAGACCGCTGGTCATCGAGAGCTGGTGCACTATTTGGATCTCACGTTCTTGACTCGGGGTGCATTGGGTCCAACCATGCCCTAGGTACGCCGACGTGGAGTCGTTTATCGACAAGTGTCCTTCCTCTTGGGCAATGCCCACCAAAAATGAGGTTATGGTCTTTCCAGCGGAGTTCCATGGCCAAACGCTGTTCGGTGTATGGCTGTCAAAATACTGCTCAAGAACAACTTTCCCGTCTTTGAGTACGATAAACGCTTTGGTATCATTTGAATCGAGAAATGCGTACAAATCTGAAATCGCGCTAGAACACCATTGGAGCGATTGGGGATTCAAGGTGTCCCATGTCGTACCTGAATTAGGGGGGAAATACAGACTTTGGGCCGATGCCCCGAGCCACATACTCGTCGATGCAGTAATTGCTAATAAGTACCTCATACGCCCTTTAAGACGCACAAAGTTGATTATTGTTTAATTGGTCGAATGGGTGGGCTTCGCGTTTTTGGCCCTACGGGCCGGTTCTCGTTACGTGCTTCTGGGCTAATGCAAGAAAAAGTAAAATCCGGTTATAACCGAATGCTTTGAGGCGCTCCGTGCCTTCGCCGTCACTAGAAACAAGTAACGAGCTACTAGCAGCCAACCTTGCCAAGGAGCCAACCTTGCCAAGGAGCCAACCTTGCCAACGAGCCAATGTGCTATATTAGTAGCCAGTACCATAACACACTCACCATGCGCAAGCACTTCGCCATTTTGGTTTCGGTTTTCTTTTTCTGGGGTTTTGTCGCGGCAAGCAACGACATTTTGATTCCGGTATTTCAGAGCAAGCTCAGTTTGGAGCAGTGGCAGAGCCAAATGATCTCGTTCATCTTTTATGTGGCCTACACGGTGGGTGCGCTGGGATACTTGCTGCTGACGCGCCTTTGGGGCAAGGATTTGGTGGCGACGGTGGGCTACGGAAAGTCGCTCGGAATCGGCCTTTGGATCAGCGCCCTCGGGACCCTTTTGTTTATTCCGGCGGCGAATCAGGCATCGTTCCCGCTCCTGCTGGCAGGCCTCCTGGTAGTTGGCTTGGGATTTAGTCTGCAGCAAACCGTGGCGAATCCGCTGGCGATCGCACTGGGCACGCCCGAGACGGGCTCGCAGCGCCTGAGCATGGCGGGCGGGGTGAACAATCTTGGCACGACGCTGGGTCCGCTCGTGGTCAGCATTGCGATTTTCGGAATCGGTGCCAGCGCAAGCACGACCTTGGACATTGAGGCCGTGAAGCTTCCGTACCTGGCGCTGGGCGCGCTGTTCACGCTGTTCGGATTCATTTTTTGGAAGTCCGATTTTGGCGGACCCGCCGCCGAGGAGGCTGATGCGGTGCAGGTTGAGGCTCCGGCCGGAACCCTCGGCATGACCCAAGTTTGGATGGGCATGATTGCCATTTTTGTGTACGTCGGCGTGGAGGTTTCGACCGCTAGCAACCTGCCGGCCTACCTCGAAAAGTTTCAGGGGGTGGCGCTGCACGAAATCGCTCCGTACGTCTCGCTCTACTGGGCGTCGCTGATGATTGGCCGCTGGACGGCCGCTTCGGGCGCGATGGGCTTGAGCGGAACCGCGCGCCAAGCCATGCGCTGGGTTATGCCCCTTGCCGCGTTTGGCGTGTTCCTCGCAGTGAACACGGCTGCAGGTCACAATGCACTGGCCTTTTTGCCCTACCTCGCGGCTATTGCGCTGCTGACCCTACTTGACTGGAGCACCAAGGGCAACCCTGCCCGCCAGCTACTCTACTACTCGGTGGCGGGCGCTGCGGCACTCATCTTGGGTATGAACGCCGACGGTCCCTTGGCCATTTATGCCTTCTTGAGTGTGGGACTTTTCGCGTCGACCCTGTGGCCGTGCATCTTTACCCTCGCCATCACGGGCCTTGGCGGACGCACTCCCCAAGCGTCCAACGCGCTGATCATGATGATTATGGGTGGCGGAATCGTCAGCTTGCTTCAGGGCTATCTTGCCGATGACGCTATTCTTGGGCTTCGCCAGTCGTTCTGGGTCGGAGTCGTGTGCTTTGCCTACCTCGCCTTTTATGCGGTGACTGTTTCGCGCGTGCTGAAGTCGCGAGGCGTGGACCTTGACCAGCTCGCTTCTGAGGGGGGGCACTAAGGCGATTCCATGCAGTAGCAACACCTCAAAAAGGCTTCGTCTAGTGTGTTTTAGGGATCCTAATGCGGTTTCCCCCGCTTTCGTTCAATTTTGCGCTAAAATCGACTAAAAACGCCCTCAAATGGGGGGGGGGGGGGGGGGGGCACCAAACAACCATAGTGGCGGTTTGGT
>JBIPMA010000028.1:0-9097 GCA_044369335.1 Schleiferiaceae bacterium
GGGTTTGGGAGGAAACCCTTCCTAAAGACCAGCACGCTCGGCCGATCGGTCGGGGTGCGCAGCGCGATTTACTGCTCCCAGAGGCCGAGGTAAAGGCCCGTGAATGGGCTGCGTCCATGGGGATTTCTCTATCTGATGGGTCGAGGCCCGCCCCCGTGCTTGTGGTGGATATTGACCATCTGTTTGCCTACCGTGGCCGCGGACTTAAGTCTGCGGTCGGCGGATTCCTTTCGGACCTCATTCGCGGCGAGTTCGGCGAACTACGCACCCGTATATTCGGGCCTGACCCCTTTTACAGCTTGGTATTCTGGACGGAATTGGCCCAAAGGTTTCCGCAACTTGAGTTTCAGTTTTTTGCGCTGTTGGCGGCGGAGCGAGGTAGTTATGATCGCGGAGTGGTGCCCAAAAGTTCGGTGGTTCGCGAAGCACTTCGAACACTGTTTGTGCGGTTTGATGTAGGGGCACACCTCTCGTACGCAAGCCACGATCGATCACAGGGCTACCGCCAGGAGTTGGCTGAGCTCGAATCTATTCTGAATCGTCCAGTAGTGCGGCAGCGGAGCCATTTTCTGCGGAATGCGGGCACTGCAAAACTTCTGAAATCGCTTGAAGCATTGGGAGTAGTAGAGGATTGGTCGCTCGAGTTTGCCGACGTTCCTGGATTTCGTTCGGGTTGGGCGAGTGCCGTTCCCTTTGCAGGGGTACAGCAGTTGCCTGTAGCTGCAATGGACCAAAACTTTCTCGGAATGAGTCCGCGTGAAATCGCGGATTTGCTGCATTCGCTTCAAGCGGCGGCCTGGTCAGTGGGCGCTCCGCTGCGTGTTGGCACGCACTGGCGGATTTTTGGTCCGAGGCCTGAGGTAGAGCGATCCGGAAAAGATTTTACGGCTTGGAGAGAGGGTATGAACCTCTGGCTCAATGAATGGAGTAGATCATGAGTTTTCGAATAGAACACAACCCAGATTCAGAGGATTGGCGCGCCATATGGTCGCTTCGTCCCGACCGATTTCCCTACGATCACCTCAATTATTTGGATGTCTTGGGAGTGGAATGGGCCAGTGTGGTTTCGGATGAAGTCGTGCTTCCGTATGCGGTCGGTAGGAGTGTACTTGGGTTCAAGCAGGCGTACTGTCCACTTGGCGCACAGCGCTTGGGCCCATTGGGCGCAAAGGCAAATGAGGCACTGCAGGTACGGCAGGCGTTGGATGCGCTGCCGCGCTATACGCGGCTCCGATTGAACTTGAGTAAACCCGAGGATTGGCCGGAACCTACCTCATGGCACTGGCGCAAGGGCGGTTGGGAGCGATGGGCAGAAATGCCGAACTATGAGTTGAAGTTGGGTTCGAGCTACGAGCAGGTGTACAGCGGATTTTCGTCGCAGACCCGGCGAAACCTCGCGAAGGCCACAGGAAACCAGCTCTGGGAGTACAGCAATCCGGATGAGTTGTGGGGCTATTTTGTTCAAAATCAAGGCGAAAAGTACCAAATTCCAAAGGGGTATGAACAAGCAATGAAGTCGGCGATGTACCACTTGCTCCATCAGGGCAGAGGGGCAGTATGGGCGGCCATCGGAGAAGGAAACCAGTGGTTGGCCGGAATGTTTGTGGCCTTTAGTGGGGACCGAGCGGTACTTCTGTTTTCGGCAGTCACTCCAGAAGGCCGTGAACGAAACGCAATGACCTGGTTGGTCAATGAGTTCATTACCATGGCCGTTGGGCGGTGGAAGGTTTTTGATTTTGAAGGATCCAAGGCCCCAGGTTTGGCCAGGTTTTATAAGGGTTTTGGGGCTGAAAACACGCCGTACCTTAGCTGGGAACGCTGGAACATCCAATGGCCATTACGTTAATTCAACTACAGTACTTTGAAGCGCTGGCTGAGTTCCAGCATTTCGGTAAGGCAGCGAAGTCGTGTGGCGTGTCGCAACCGACCCTGTCAGCACAGATTCAAAAACTTGAAGAAGAGCTTCAAGGAGATTTGGTCGACCGCCGAAGTCAGCCGATCCGACTGACTCAACTTGGCGAGCAAGTACTGCTTCACGCACGCAAAACGCTTCAATCTGCTCAGAGTTTGCTTGAGGTAAGTCAGCATTTTCACAAGCCGCTTGAAGGGCAGCTTCGTCTAGGAGTGATTCCGACGGTGGCTCCGTACTTAATTCCGCGATTTGCGCCAGAGTTACTCAAGCGATTTCCGCGGCTGAGTGTGCAAATTGAGGAGGCGACCACGGAACAGTTAGTGGAAAAACTCGATGCTGACCAGTTGGATGCAGCGATTTTGGCGGTTCCGATTGCCGCGACCCATTTTGTGTCTGAATCGCTGTACCGAGAGCCACTTTTGGCCTACTTGCCTGAAGGCCACCCAAAGTCCAAGGATTTGTTTTTAACGCCAGGCGAGTTGAAGTTGGAGCGGATACTCTTGCTATCTGAGGGGCATTGCTTCAGGGATCAGGCCCTGCAGCTGTGCGGAACCGACCGACCCAATGAGCGTATTGAGTTGCTCGTGGGGCAGTTCGAAACATTGGTCCGATTAGCGGATGAGGGTTTGGGAATGACGCTGCTTCCGCAGTTGGCGATTACGGAACTTTCAGCGGTTCGTCAAAAACGGATCAAGCCGATTGCGGAACCTCGCCCAGTGCGCCACATTGCTTTGCTGGCATTGCCCGGACACCGACGCTTGGGCATGGTTGAGGCATTGGCCCGGATCATTCGGGCATCTGTTCCTGAAGTCCTGCGAAGCGACAGCCATAACGACCGAATCCTCACGACCAATCAGTGAACAAGATCATTTTAGCCACCCAAAATTCCCATAAGCTCGAAGAGTTAAGGTCCGTTCTTCCTGAAGGTTGGGAGGTTCAAACGGCCTTTGATGCGGGGATTCGAGGGGAGCTTCCAGAAACAGGGTTGACCCTCGAAGAGAACGCTTCGCAAAAGGCAAAGTTTTTATGGCATCACTGCGGTATTTCGTCGCTTTCTGACGACAGTGGTTTAGAGGTTTCAGCGCTTGATGGCGCACCCGGAGTGAACAGTGCGATGTACGCGGGGCCTGAGCGATCTGATCAAGCGAATCGATCCCTTCTCCTAGCAAACCTCGTCGGCGCCACCGATCGTGCTGCGAGCTTCCGTACGGTGCTGGCGTGGGCCACCGCAGAGGGAATCCAGCTCTATGAGGGGGTTGTGTACGGTCATATTGCCCTCGAGGAACGCGGCGAGTACGGTTTTGGCTACGACCGGATTTTTATTCCGAACGATGGAGACGGAAGGACGTTTGCTGAAATGCTTCCCGAAGAGAAGGCGGCGATGAGTCACCGCAGCAGGGCAGTGCGTGCCTGGATTACTGGGCTCGAAAGAAGCTGAAGTGTACGCTACCGTAGCGGCGCAGTTCGTGGAATTCCGGTAGTGCCGAAAGGTCGGTGCCGGAGCCATGTTCGAGGACCAAGATTCCACCCTCAGACAGTCGAGTAAGCGCTGACTCGACAATCGCTTGATGGCCGTCAAAATCGTAGGGCGGGTCCGCCAAAATGAGATCCCATTTGGCTGGATTTTTTTGCACAAATCGAAGTGCATCTTCAGTTACTGCCCGAATTGGAAATTGGAGCATTTCTGAGGTTTTGATGATGAAACGGGTGCATTCGCGAAAGTTGTCAACGGCAGTCACGTCAAGGCAACCGCGGCTTGCAAGCTCGTAACTCAGGTTGCCAGTGCCCGCAAACAGGTCGAGTGCGCGGACGTCCGCAAAGTCAACCCGGTTTTCGAGGATGTTGAATAGGCCTTCTTTGGCCATGTCTGTGGTCGGTCGAACCGGAAGTTTGGAGGGTGCGCGAAGAATTTTTCCTCGGTGGCTGCCGCGAATAATGCGCATCATTGCGGGTGTAAGATCCCATCCAGTGACCGCTCGTGCCAGTGGGTAATAAAGTGGCGAGTCAAGTGCCGAACGGCCGTTGCGTCGACACCTTCCCAGAACAAGGGTACTGAAGTCCCGCTCCAGTCTAGTTGGTCGAAGCAGAGCAGGATGTGGTAGGCGACGTCTTCGGGTTCTAAGGCCTTCTGTACGGAGTGGAATTTAATTTTAGTTCCGTCCAATGCGGCAATTTCCAGGCGCTGTCCCCAGTACTGCACTCGAATAAGCCGGCCTTTTGGGTCACTTTGAAGCCACCTGCGAAGGTTGAATAAACAAAGCGACTGCGAGGCGTCTGCTCCGTCACTAAAGCGGTACACGAGGTGGTAGGTGGCATCGAGTGGACTGCGGAACCATTGGGTGCCTTGTGGGTCGACAGCTCGCCAGTTGGATTCAGTCCAAGACTTCGGAACAAGCATGCAGAATTCCTCTGCATGCCACTTAAGGCCGCTCGTAGGTTCGTGCCAGACGCCCGTACTCAATGGATTACTTCCAGTTGCCGCTCAACGTCGGCTCTGTCAGCGAACCGACAATCAAGTCTTGGGTACGCAAACGCTTAATATAGGACTTGTACTGGTCGTACACATCACCAAAGATGGCGCGGTTGCTGGCTTTGATTTCAAATACCGGAACCTTGATTCCATTCTTCTCTACCACAGCAGTGCCCATTTTAAATGTGGAATCTTGGCTGTACCTGACAGAAAGCAACGTCTTAGGGTCAAAATCTTCAGGAAAGAGGTCTTCACGTTGGTTGCGAAGCTTCGTGATTGCTGGGGCGCTACCAATGACGCGGTAAATGATGGTATCCTTCATCATGTCGGTTTGGTACACTTTATTGTACTTCATGAATGAAGAATCCTTGCGTTCAACAATGGTTACCTGTGCGTTGGTGACAAAGTCAACTAGAGAAGTAACGTCATTGGCGTACATGCCATATTCGTTTTTGAATGCGAGCTGTGCTTCACGCAACTGTTCGAGTTGTGTGATAACCGCAACGTAGCGCTTGTCTTTAACGGCTTGGAATTCAATAGGTTCCATTATGATTCGGTAAACACGGAATCCGATCAATAGAGCCACGGCGCCGAGCACGACACGCAGAATGAGGATAGTACGAGCAGTCATTGTAGTGAGTTGAGGGTCAAAAGTAAAAAAAAGCATGCGGTCGCCGGTGAAGTGGTCGTTAACTTTTTGCGGATTCGCCCAACATCCATCCCGACCTTTGAGCCATGGCGCACCTCTTTTTTGATCTTGACCGCACACTTTGGCACCACGAGCGGAACCACTTTCGGTTTTTTGAGGCGCTGCACGCTTCACGGAATTGGTCGGAATGGGGGGCCTCAGAAGAGTGGGCACAGAGCTATCTTGAGATCAACGACCGGCTTTGGGACCATATTCAGCTTCACAATTTGGGAGTGGACTACGTCCGTGCCCGACGCTTTCCGTTGCTGTTCAAGCATATGGGGATGCAAGGTGAACGGAACAAAGAATTTGAAGTACTCGGCGCCGAATGCGAGCGCGTACTCAAGGAACAGCTGCCCGACATGGGTGAGGGCTATGACGGGGTTCGTAAGGCCTTTGAAGCGCTGCATGAGGCAGGCCACCGGCTGCACGTTGTCACCAACGGAGTTCGTGAACCCCAGCGCCGAAAAATTGCCGCGTTGGGTTTGTCAGATTTCATTGATGAGCTTGTGACGTCCGACATAGCTCGGGCCTACAAGCCTGACCCCGAAATCTTTCACTGCGCCCTTCGCGCCGCTGGAGCCAAGGCAGGTGAATCGTGGATGATTGGGGACTCGGTTCTTCGTGATGTTCTTGGTGGTCAAGCTGTTGGGATGCGGACCGCCTGGTTTCGCGCCGATGACGCCCTACCACCTGATGCAGAGGCAACCCCGGATCTTGAATTTCGCGACTGGTGGGAGTTTCCGGGTCTGCTCGAGGCGGCAATTCGCGGCTAGCTGAGCCCTCTTGGGCGGTATCTTTGGACCACTATGGTGGACGCACAACCCTACAAGCCCCAGCATCCGATCCGCATTGTTACCGCCGCCTCTCTTTTTGACGGCCACGACGCGAGTATCAACATCATGCGACGCATTCTTCAGTCCTCGGGCGCTGAAGTCATTCACTTAGGTCACGACCGCAGCGCGGAAGAAGTGGTCGAAACCGCCATCCAAGAGGACGCAAACGCCATCGCGATGACGTCCTACCAAGGTGGCCACATGGAGTACTTCAAGTTCATGTACGACTTGCTCCAAGAGCGCGGAGCGGGCCACATCCGCATCTTTGGCGGCGGCGGCGGAACCATCCTTCCGACCGAAATCGAAGAACTTCAAGCCTACGGCATTGCCCGCATCTACCACCCTGACGACGGACGCTCGATGGGCCTTCAGGGCATGATCAACGATCTTTTGCAAAAGTCAGATTTCGCCATCGGAAGCGAAGTGAACGACGCCCTAGAGGGAGTCAAAATTCAGCGTCCGCGCTCGATTGCACGAATGATTTCGGCGGCCGAGAATGCCCCTGATGTGTACGAAACCCTACGTACCGAGGTGGAGCAACTCGCATCAAAGATCCACGCTCCGGTACTCGGAATTACGGGCACGGGAGGTTCCGGAAAAAGTTCAATGGTCGACGAACTTGTACGTCGCGTGCTGCGTCACTTCCCCGACCTCAAAGTGGGGCTGGTGAGCGTGGATCCGTCGAAGCGTAAAACAGGTGGGGCCTTATTGGGCGACCGCATCCGAATGAACGCGATCAACCACCCCAATGTGTACATGCGTTCGCTCGCGACGCGCCAAAGTAACCTGGCACTGAGCAAGCACGTGAGTGATGCCCTAAACATCCTCAAGGCGGCACAGTTTGACCTCATTGTGCTTGAGACGAGCGGAATCGGTCAGTCCGATACCGAGATCCTCGACCACAGCGACGTTTCGCTGTACGTGATGACTCCAGAATACGGTGCGGCAACGCAGCTCGAGAAGATTGACATGCTCGACTTTGCCGATTTGATTGCGCTCAACAAATTTGACAAGCGCGGTGCATTGGACGCCCTACGCGACGTCAAGAAGCAGTACCAGCGCAACCACCAGCGGTGGGACGACCCCATCGACGACATGCCCGTGTTTGGCACGATGGCAAGCCAGTTCAACGATCCGGGTACCAACCGCCTGTTTGCGGCCATTGTGGACGCTTTGAAGACCAAGACCGGAAGCGACCAGTGGCAGTTAGCCCCAGAAGTGGTCAAGGAGCCGGGCGAGAAGATGTTCGTGATTCCGCCGCACCGCACCCGCTACCTGAGCGAGATTTCAGAAGGAATCCGCACCTACAACGCCTGGGCGGACCACCAAGCCGACGTGGCGGATGCACTCTACAGCCTGCACAAGGCCGAAGGCGAGATGCGTGCGTCAAAGCTGGACGACCGCGACCGCTTGGCCAAAGGCATTCAAGAGGCCTATGAGCTGCGCAAGCGCGACTTGGATCCGCACAACTGGGCGTTGATCGAAGGCTGGGGTACCTTGCGCCAACGCTACAAGGACGACGAGTACGTCTACCAAGTGCGCGGAAAGGACATTAAGCTACCTACCCACACCAAGTCGCTTTCGAACCAAGATATTCCCAAGGTAGTGACCCCGTCGTACCGCAGTTGGGGCGACATTTTGCGCTGGCAGCTTCAGGAAAACGTTCCGGGTCAGTTTCCGTACACCTCGGGCCTATACCCCTTCAAGCGCCAGGGCGAGGATCCCACGCGAATGTTTGCCGGCGAGGGAGGTCCAGAACGCACCAACAAGCGCTTTCACTACGTGTCGCTCGGAATGCCGGCGAAGCGCCTCTCGACAGCTTTTGACTCTGTGACGCTATACGGACGCGATCCCGGCCGCCGCCCCGACATCTACGGCAAAATTGGCAACGCCGGGGTTTCGGTGAGCTGCCTCGACGATGCCAAGCGTTTGTACAGCGGATTTGACCTATGCGACCCCGCCACATCGGTGTCGATGACGATTAACGGACCGGCTCCGATGGTGCTGGCGTTCTTTTTGAATGCCGCAATCGACCAGCAGTGCGAGAAGTATATAAAAGCTGAGGGGCTGGATTCCGCAGTCGAAAAGGTGCTGCACGCCAAGTACGAGGCCAACGGCTTGGAGCGTCCGCGCTACCACGGCACCCTGCCCGAGGGCAACGACGGCCTTGGATTGATGCTGCTCGGAACCACGGGCGACGAAGTACTTCCCGCCGAGGTCTACGCGCGGATCAAGGCCGAGGCTTTGAATCAAGTGCGAGGAACCGTTCAAGCCGACATTCTCAAAGAGGACCAAGCCCAGAACACGTGCATCTTTAGTACGGAGTTTGCGCTTCGACTCATGGGGGATGTGCAGTCCTACTTCATTGAGCGCAACGTGAGGAATTTTTACTCGGTTTCGATCAGCGGATACCACATCGCTGAGGCCGGTGCCAACCCAATTTCGCAGCTCGCCTTCACGCTTGCCAACGGATTCACGTACGTGGAGTACTACCTCAGTCGAGGGATGGACATCAACGCGTTCGGGCCGAATTTGAGCTTCTTCTTCAGCAACGGAATCGATCCGGAGTACGCCGTCATCGGGCGCGTTGCCCGACGCATCTGGGCCAAGGCGCTGAAAAACAAGTACGGAGCCGATCCGCGTGCCCAAATGCTGAAGTACCATATTCAGACCTCAGGCCGCTCGCTGCACGCGCAGGAAATTGACTTCAACGACATCCGTACAACGCTTCAGGCGCTGTACGCGATTTACGACAACTGCAACTCGCTGCACACCAACGCCTACGACGAGGCCATTACGACTCCGACCGAAGAAAGCGTGCGCCGTGCCATGGCCATACAGTTGATTATCAATAAAGAACTTGGGCTTGCGAAAAACGAGAATCCGCTTCAGGGCTCGTTCATCATCGAGGAGTTAACCGACCTCGTTGAAGAAGCTGTGCTTGCTGAATTTGACCGCATTACTGAGCGCGGAGGCGTGCTAGGTGCCATGGAAACCATGTACCAGCGCGGCAAGATTCAAGAGGAGTCGATGCACTACGAGATGCTCAAGCACACGGGTGAGTACCCCATCGTCGGGGTGAACACGTTCTTGAGTAGCAAGGGTTCGCCCACGCTGGTTCCGGGTGAAGTCATTCGCGCCGAGGTCGACGAAAAAGAGCGCCAAATTGCTACGGTTGAACGACTTGCAGT
>JBIPMA010000029.1:0-8992 GCA_044369335.1 Schleiferiaceae bacterium
GACATCTCGGTCGTCTTCACGTTGTTGTCGAGCTTTTGGCTTTGTACGGCCACTTCGCCCAACTCAAACGACTGCTCACTCAAGCGAATGGTAAGCTTCACGGCCTCTCGGCCCGGCTTAACGGACTGCTTGTAGGGTGAATAGCCGAGTAACTGTGCAGTCACGCTTCCTCCCTCGGTCGGAACCGTCACGCTAAACATTCCATACGTGTTGGTGACGATGTTCGTCTTTTTTGAGGCGGATTCCCAGGCAACCACCACCCCAGGGAGCGATTCGCCGTTGGCGGCATCGACCACCGAGCCACTAATGACCCGCGTTTGCGCGGCAAGGGCGAGCGGGAGCCCCAAAAGCATGAGAAATATTCGATTCACAGTTTGGTGGAGCGCAGTTTAGGGAGCGCCGCCCACCTAGGTCAAACACTATGCCGTGGCAAAGGTTCCGCCACAATGTCTGCTGCGACGAAATTCCGCCGTGATGCCGACCCTGCGGCACGAATTGTGTACTTTCGGGCTCATGCTCGCCATTCTGCGCATTCCATTTATGAAACGCAACTTGAAATACACGATCCCCGCCCTGATTTTAGTGGCTGGGGCGGCATTCGGATTCCGCTACGTACAGTCCGCCAACGCCGAAAAGGAGTCGCTTGTGATGCGCCTTGTTGCCGAAGCCCTGCAGGGCGTGCACTACCAGCCCCGCGCCATCGACGACGCCTTCAGCCAGGACGTGTTCACCGCCTACCTCGACCTGCTCGACGGCGAAAAGCGCTTTTTGTACCAGTCCGACTACGACCGACTGGCCAAGCACAAGCTCAAGCTGGATGACTACTTCACCAGCGGAGACCTCAGCTTTTTTGAAGAGTCGTCGGCGCTCTGGAAGCAGCGCCGCACCGAAGCCCGCCGCCGCTACACCCGTATTTTGGCAAAGCCCGTGGACCTTAGCAAGGTCCGAAGCCTCGAGACCGATGCCGAAAAGCGCGCCTACCCCAAGGATTCGGCTGCAATGGACGCCTTCTGGGCCGACTACCTGACGTCGCGCGTGCTTGACCGCCTCTACGATCGGGCTTACGAGAAAAAAGATAGCGTCAACCAGGCATTTTTGCCGGGTCACCCTGACTTTGCGACCAAAGAATCCGAGGCCCGCGCTAAAGAACTCGAAATCCACAACGAGTGGTTTGACGGCCTCGACGAACTCGACCGCACCGACGACTTCAGCTACTACATCAACGCCTACGCGGCCGCCTTTGACCCGCACACCCAGTACTTTCCTCCCCAGCAGCAAGAGGCGTTTGAGATTGAGATGACCGGCCAGCTCGAGGGCATCGGAGCCCAATTGCAGCAGGACGGCGAGTTTGTGACCATCGCAAGCATCGTCACCGGCAGCGCCTGCTGGCGCCAAGGCGAACTTGAGGTGGGGGACAAGCTCCTCAAAGTGGCGCAGGGCGACGCCCAACCTGAAGACGTCGTTGGAATGCGCGTCAACAAAGTCGTCACCAAGGTCCGCGGCAAAAAGGGCACCGAAGTGCGCCTCACCGTCCGCAAAAAAGACGGAACCGAAAAGGTGATTCCCATCGTGCGCGACATCGTCGAAATGGAAGCCACATTTGCCCGCAGCGCGATGCTGGGGAACAACATTGGCTACATCCGCCTGCCCAAATTCTACGTCGACTTCTTTGACGAGAGCAACCGCGACTGCTCTGAAGATGTGCGCACCGAGCTCCGCGCACTCAAGGCTGCCGGCGCTCGCGGAATCATTTTTGACCTTCGCGGCAACGGTGGCGGATCGCTTCCCGCCGCCGTCGGAATCGCTGGCCACTTCATCGACAAAGGCCCCGTCGTCCAAGTCAAGACCCAAGGCCAGCGCGTGCGTTCCTACGACGACCCGACCCCCGGTGTCGAGTGGGACGGCCCGCTCGTGGTGCTCGTCGACGAGTCCACCGCCTCGGCCTCTGAAATCGTCGCCGCTGCCCTGCAGGACTACGGCCGTGCCATTATCGTCGGAACCACCCAGACCTTCGGCAAAGGCACCGTCCAAAACATGATGGACTTCGACCGCGCAGCCGGCCCGTTCTATGTGAAGTACCAACCGCTTGGCGCGTTCAAACTCACCATTCAGAAGTACTACCGTGTCAATGGCGGAACCACACAGCTCGACGGCGTGCGCAGCGACGTGGTGATTCCTGACGCGTTCCAGCACGTGGCCTACGGCGAACGAGAGCTCGACTTTGCGCTCGCGGCCGACAAAATTCCGGCAGCAGCCTACAAACCAGCGCCCGAAAACCCCAAGCGCGCCAAAGCCGTGGCCGCATCGCAAGCCCGCGTGAACACCAACCCCGAGTTCATTCGCATCAACGACTATTCGAACTACCTCCGCGAGCAAGAAAAGAACACGGGACTCCCCCTCAAGTGGGACGATTTTGTAGCCGACCGCCGCGCATCTGAAGAAGCAATCAAGCGCTTTGACCGCGAAGGCGCCCGAACCGACACCACCGTGGCCACGATGATCACCCCCGGAAAGCCTGAAAAGGCCGAAGAGGACCGCCGCTGGCTGCGTTCGGTGCGCCGCGATCCGAGCATCGTCGAATCCATGCGCTTGCTGACTGACCTGCAATGACCCTAAAGGCCGTGCTGGCGGCGCTCTGGCGCCATCCGCTGGGCCGAACGGGGGCCCTCGTCCTCGGGGCATGGCTGCTCTTGGCCATATTTGCCTACGCCTTTAGCGCGGACCCAGCGCCCTGGGCCAACACCATGAATCTGGCCGAAAGTGCCAAACCCATGGCCTACACGGCCACCGACGGCACCATCCACTGGCTCGGAACCGACCGCTACGGCCGCGACCTCACCGGCCGCCTCCTGCTGGGCTCGCGCGTGTCCCTCTCTGTGGGCTTTATCGCCGTCGGAATCGCCATGCTCGTCGGAATCCCCATCGGAGCCTGGGCCGGCTACTACGGAGGCCGTGCCGACGCCGCCCTCTCGGCCCTCATCCAAGTCTTCTGGAGCATACCCTCGCTGCTCATGGTCATGGCCCTCAGCTTTGTCCTCGGCAAAGGCTTTTGGCAAGTCTTCGTCGCCGTCGGACTCACCTCGTGGGTCGAGGTCGCCCGCCTCGTTCGGGGCCAAGTCATCGCCTGGAAGCCCGCCGAATTCGTCCAAGCCGCCCGTGTCCTTGGCTACCCCGACCGCCGCATCCTCTGGAAGCACATCATGCCCCAGACTGTTGCTCCCCTCATCGTCCTCGCCGCCAGCCAGTTCGCAAGCGCCATCCTCCTCGAATCGGGCCTCTCGTTCCTTGGCCTCGGAGCCCAGCCCCCCATGCCCTCCTGGGGCGGCATGATTCGCGACCACTACGCCTACCTTCTGACCGGCCAGGCCCACCTGGCCCTCATCCCAGGCCTCGCCCTCGCCACCCTGGTCCTCGCCTTCCAAATCCTCGGAACCGCCCTTCGAGACGTGCTCGACGTCCGCAAATAGCAATTTGGCAAGATTAGCAAGGTTGGCTCGTTAGCCGTTCCGTTGCTTGTTTCTCGTTACGTGTTACGTCGTTGCGGAGTCAACAAGTAGCAAGCCACTAGGAACCATGTTCGGATTTAACCGGATTTTACTTTTTCTCTTGGGTGTCGAAACTCATAAGTATCAGTATATCAATAGTTAAGATCAAAAATCCGTGTTGCTGGAACTAGCCGCGTAGCAGCCCTAGCCCCGAAAGGGTCCTAGCGCGAAGCGCAAAAAGCCAACGAGCCAACGAGCCAATCTCAGCAAACCTTGCTAATGGGGCAAAAAAAAGACGACCCTTTCGAGTCGTCCTTCATCAATCTTTTGGGATTGTGGATCAGAACGGCAAATCGTCGTCGTCGCTTGAGCTGTCAAAGCCCGGAGCCTGAGACGATGCAGCACGTGCGATGGGGTCGCCGCCGCCGAAGTTTCCTCCTTGGTTGCGGTTTCCGCCGCGGTCCCCGCCACCGTAGTTGCCTCCGCGATCGCCACGGTCGTTGCCACCACCGTAGTTCCCACCGCGATCGCCGCGGTCGTTACTGCGTGGGGCGCCGCCGCCTTCGCTTCCGTCGCCAGGAGCCATACGCCATCCCTGGATGCTCACGAAGTACTTGGTCTCGCCGTCGCGGTTGGTCCACTCGCGTCCGCGAATGTTGATCGACACGGTCACCTTGTCGCCCTCGCGGTAGCGCGAAGGAATATCAGCACGATCCTGCGTGAACTCACACATCACCACCTGTGGGTAGTTTTCGTCGGTTTCAATCACCACTTCGCGCTTGCGAAACGTGGGGCTCACCTGTTGTACGTCAAAAAGTTTTTTAATGGTTCCGGTAAGTTCCATGGAATAGAGAAAAAATTAATCGGGGGGTTATTCGTCGTCAGTGCTGTGGGTGTTCAGTCGGTCGACCAGCAAGGCCTTCCATGCCTTGTGGACTTTGCCCTTTTCGAGCTGCTCTTTGGCATACTGGTGCAGGGCCTCTCGGCGCTCAATTGGGTCGGCATACTGCCTAAAGATAGTTTGAATGCGGTGATGCTGCATAAACTCCTCAACATCAGATTGCAAAGGCAGTAGTTCAACATTCCCTAGCTTGCCCAAATCGTTACCGGTGAGCACTGTAGAAAGGCGTACACTGCGAGGAAGCGCGTCTACACCGATGCCTTTAGTGGCCAATGGTTTTTCAACTTCAAAAAGGGCATCGCCGTGGGCGCGGACATACCAGTCACCGCCCAAACGGCCTACGAGGTCAAGTCGGTCTTGATCCAGTCGACCGTCTTCGTCCAGCACCGAATCATTAATGTGGATGGCAACTACCTCACAGATCACAAGGTTGCCGGCCCCAGGGCCTTCACCTAAGGAAACGACATCGTTGACGTGGCACTCCAGGGCGACGGGTGCTTCAGCAACGCGTGGGGGTGCCACATGTGTGCTTTCGACTTGAGTAAATCCGGCTTTGGTAAATTCATTGATTCCGCGAGCGTATTCGGTACTTGATAAGCTCGTTTGTTCGACCATGGCGTGGCTCACCGAGTGGATCACCACCTCGGGCACTTCGAGCACGTTGTTCAGTGTGTCTTTGGTCGAATTGTCGCGAACGCGGCGCGCAGGTGAAAACACCAAAATGGGCGGATTCGAACTGAACAGGTTAAAAAAGCTGAACGGCGACAGATTGACTAAGCCCTCGCGGTTAATACTTGAAACCAATGCAATAGGGCGCGGACCTACTGCGAACTGAAGGGTGCGCTGCAGGTCGGGGATACTGAGTTCCGAAGGGAGAATCGTCTGAATCGCCATACAATCTCAAAGGTACCTCGTTTGCCGACGCGCCGCGTGAATTGTGAATAAAATTGCGCTGTTCTCTAGAAGCAGCTTGGAATCCTTATCTTTGGCCCTCTTAAGCGGATGTGGCGAAACTGGTAGACGCACTAGACTTAGGATCTAGCGCCGCGAGGCGTGGGGGTTCGATTCCCTTCATCCGCACAAAAAAAGCCCGACCGTGAGGTCGGGCTTTTCTTATTCTACTCGAATTTTCTACTCGAATTTAAGTATGTACACGTCTACCCTTCTATTTTCATCAGGGTTTACAGATTGAGGTCGAATCTTTCCATCCGAACGAACTGTGATTTTGGATTCATTTAATCCAGTTTCGGTGAGTAAGAAATTAGCAATCCGTTGGGCGCGTCCCATTCCAAGGTTATAATTTAACGTTGAGTTACCTGTTGAATCAGTGTTACCCACTATAAGTAAGTCCTCATTCGGATATTCCGCCCTGATTTTGCGGAGTTCAACGTCGTACGTTGCTTTTGAAGCCGTAGTCATTTCCGTTGAGTTGTAATCAAAAAAGAATGTTCCAAGCAAGATGTAGTTTGGTTCTCTAGTTTTTGTTACGGTGTCCGTCTTGACAATGGAAACCGTATCCCGCACTAATACTTCCCGCACTACTTCAGTAGGAACTTCCTTTATGATTTCCTTTGTTACGACAATCGTATCAGATACGGTCTCCACGCGGTCAATTGACTTTTTTGATGATTTTTTAACTTTCGGCTTTGACAACTCAAAACTCTCAAGTGAAGATTTAGTAGGAAATTGATATCCAACACCCAATGTCAAGCCGACCCAATTACTGTATCCTACACGAACTGAGTATTTGTTGTCGTAGGCATATCGTACGCCAAATTCCTTTCTTAAGTTCTTGCCACTCGCGTAGCTAATGACATCGGCACCGCCAAATACTTGCAGTTCTGGAAGTTTAGGAAATGAAAAATTTAGTCCAATTGGCGCTCGGAAGTAGTAATTAGTGCCATCTTCTTTAAAATCGACACCACCACGGTATTCAATAGTTCCATAGGCGCCGATTAATCCGCGTCCGTAACCATTGTAAAACTCATTCGCAGCGAAGGTGAATCGAGGGATTCCGAAACCTTCTTGATGCTTCAAAGCATAGCCAAGACCCACTTCAAACTTGGGTTTTTGAAATCCTTGTGCGTTCAACGCTACACCGATAACGGCAAGTAGAACTATGGTAAACAGATTTTTCATGAGACGTAAATAGTACCTTAAAGGTAGGCAAAAAATCAAGCTCCTATTTTTAGATAACCAAAAAGGGGCACGATTCGCTACTTTAAAATTATATTTGCCGCCCTAAAGCCACTTTAGCTCAGTTGGTAGAGCATCGCATTCGTAATGCGAGGGTCGTGGGTTCGAGTCCCATGAGTGGCTCAACACTCAATTGCTCATTCTAGTTTTGGCCTTCTCGGCTTTATTAACCAAGCTTTAGGAAAGCTTAATCGTATTTCTCTTAGTTGATCAATGGGTTGAGCTTGGTCTGCGAGCATTAGAACCCTAAATCCTTGGTTGCTCGGGGATATATGTACTTCATCAAAAGTCTTACGGACACTACGTGCGTAGTACTGAGCGTTGGTTTTATTGTCGAAATGTCCAAAAACGATGTAAAATTTACCGGGCACTTGCGGCTCAACTGCAATTTCACGGAATGGCTTTCGTACGGATGATTTAGGACTTTCCTTGGGCTTTGGAGCGAAGAGATCTTTAGAAGAATTGCTTTTGGATTTATCCGCAACTGGGGCCTTTAGAATTTGATTGTTCGATGACGCATTGGAGGCAGAGGCGGCCGCAGGGACTGATTTCTCTTCGGGTGCTCGTACAATTTGAGGGGCTACATTTTCAACCCGCACACGTTTCGAAAGTGCCTCGTTCGTCAATGTGTTGACTTCGGAATTGACATTATTTTGTTTGGAACTTGAAGGTACGGGCGGAGTTACGCCTTTGGCAATCTCTGACTTGGCGACGGTGACTTTGGCTTCGGTAGTGCTCGGTTGTGTGCCAGGAGGTATTGGTGATTTTGGGATTTCAGCGACCTGATTAAGCACGTTATTGGGTAGCTCATTTTTGGTTACCGGCAATTCACTAGATACGTATTTGAGTACTGGTTCGGTACTTAGTGGAATTGAAACGTTGTTTGGTTCAGAGGATTTTAAGATGTCGGCTACATTTCGGTTGAGTAAATCTAATGGGACTGTTCCGTTATCAGCTGCGATTAAACTTGTAACCTCTTGGTTTTTAGAATCATCCGCCAACAAATTGGTGGTTGTCGATTCATTTGGAGTGGATAATTGCCGCTCTACATTGAGTATGCTATCTAATATGGCTTCATCCCTATCAATAACAGATGCGACCGACTCGGGAAGGGAGTCGTTGATTGAGTTTGTCTCAATTCGAGCCAGTCTCCGAAGTTTGCCGTAGGGAGTTCCAAAATAAGTAGTCGTTAATTCGACACTTTGCAAATTGCGTTGGAGGTAATCCTCGACTCGTTGGTACTGAAGTAATTGGGCCTGTTCGGAGCCGTAAACGATGATTGCAAGTTGAAATGTTCCATCCTCAAGAGGAATGTGAATAGATCCGACTCCAAGGTCATAGATACCTTCTCGAGCAGCTACAATTTCTGAAAATGAAGAATATGTTCGGTCCAAAAACACTGTGTGCTTCGGGACCAAAGTGAATCCAGTCGTGGTATCGGGACTGCTTAAAAGCAATCCCGAAATCAAGACGGTTCCTAGCATCCTAAACTTATTTGGATCGGCCAGCCAAACGCTGCTCGAGTGCAGCTTTCAACTTTTCTTTGCGAGTGAGTGGGGCTGGTTTAGTGCCAGCTGATTGAGCATCCTCCACGGCAGCTGATGATGTGGCAGTAGATTGACCAGTCCAACGCGCTACGTACTTACGTGCAGCTTCTGGATTGCTACACATAAGTTCTGAACGTTTGAGCAAGTAATGAAAGCGTTTAACCTCAGATGGATTGGGGTCTGTGAATACACTTTTTAGCACGCGATCCTTGCCGTCAAGTATAAGGTATACAGCAATATTCCCATCGAGAATTAAGTGCTTAGGGTTCTGACTAGGAATAAATTCCAAAGGAACGGGTTCAGTTTTTCCTACATGGTAGCGCATATTTCGCTTTCCATGGTAGCGAAGAATAACACTATTGTCCTGTATATTTTGGTACAGTTCATAGGGGTCTACACCTAAAATCGACTTAACCTCTTCGTACGTCATACCTGGTCGCAGGTAAAAGACATCAGTCATCCTAACGTAGACAAGATCTTGATTGGGCTGCTTCCCGGTACTACTTGCTAGCGTTTGCTTCACCGTACAGCTTGACAGCAAACCGACGATAGCGACCATTAGAATAAATATCTTTTTCATGGCGGATTACTTCAGGTTTAGTGTAATTGATGAAGGTGTATTCTGCGCTTTAGAAAGGACTTCGCACCAGTTGCAGTCTTCGTTCGAACGGTCGTTGCACTTATCAAAGAAGTTGTTCGGAATTTTTCGAATTAAGTCGGGATAGATGGTGAGCCACTTTCTAATCTCGGCGCAGTTTTGATCGAGAATCCAAAATGCAATCAACTCGTCACTCGGGATACACGGAGGACATTTCGCTTTGTCCTCAGGGGTCTCGTGTATCGCCTTCACAAAACCACAGTCA
>JBIPMA010000031.1:0-8887 GCA_044369335.1 Schleiferiaceae bacterium
GACCCGCTACAACATTGAGATTTCGGCGGATTCGATGACCATGCTCGGACCCAATCCAATGAAGGGTCGCGAAGAGGAGTACACGGGTCGCAAAGGCGGCTCGAGCTACGGCGGCGGCAACACCGGCGGAACCGGGTACCGCAGCAACCAAGCGAATTCGTCGTTCACGCACGACGATGACGACTACGAGAGCGACGACCAGTTCTAAGCTCTTTTTGGAGAACTTAATCCCCTATTTTGGACGCTGACCCCCTCCCTAGTTTGTGGTTTCTTGCGGTAGACGCAAGTGCTACGACTTTTACGTTTGCCGTTCTTGGCATTTTACTGGCAGGGTCTGCCGTTGCGTCTGCCTCTGAAGTCGCATTCTTTGGCCTCACGCCTGGGGAAAAAGATGAGCTGGAACGCCAGCCCAACGGTCACAAAGTACTCGAGCTGTGCAGGCACCCTGAATCTCTATTGGCCACCCTACTGATTTGGAACAATTTGTTCAACTTGGGCTTCGTACTCGTATGGGGTCTTTGGATTGGCCAAGCACTTTCTGAAGGTGGCACCTCGTGGGTTCGGGCGTTTTGGGAAACGGGCGTGGCCACCGTCGTCCTGCTCATAGTGGGCGAAGTGGTACCCAAGTCCGTCGCCAACCAAAAGCGCGTCACTGTAAGCCAGCGCATGGCCTCGGTGGTTGCCACCGGAATGAAGATTTCTAGGCCCTTAGCCCATAGCCTGATGGTAACCTCGCGCGCGCTGAGCCGCGGCGGAACCGGATCCAACAACGTCACCGTAGCGCAACTCGAGGAAGCCCTAGAGCTTACGGATTCGGGTGCGACCAACACGGAACAAAAGAAATGGCTCCGAGAAATCGTGCGGTTTGGGTCGACCAGCATTCGCCAAATTTGCACGCCACGCCAAGATTTGATTGACGTATCAGCAGAGTCAACTTTGACCGAAGTTTTGCGGGTCGTAACTGAGAGTGGATATTCGCGGATTCCCGTGTTTCAGGGTCAGCGCGACCGCATCATTGGGGTTCTGCACTCTAAGGACTTGCTTCCGCTCTTGGGTTCGGCCGACGGATCGTCGTGGCAGCAGTTGATTCGCCCCGCCATGTTTGTCTCTGAAAACATGAAGATTGACGATCTCCTTGGGGACTTTCAGGCAAAAAAAATGCACTTGGCCGTAGTCGTGGACGAGTTTGGCGGAGTTTCTGGGGTGGTAACACTCGAAGATGTCATGGAAGAAATTGTAGGTGAAATCAACGACGAGTTTGACACCGAAGAGCAAAGCCACACCCAACTTGACGAGAAAACCTTTGTTTTTGAGGCGCGCACGCCCTTGAACGACGTCCTTCGAACTATGAACCTCGAGCCCGACGCCCTCGACCGCGACCGAGGCGAAGCAGATACGCTGGCGGGACTCATTCTCGAGCAGTTGGGGCGCATGCCGCACAAAGGTGAGCAGCGTGAATTGGGTCCACTAGCGTGGACCGTAGAGGCCTGCGACCGCCGCAGAATTGTGCGGGTTAAAGTTTCGCGTCGTGAAGATTAGTCGAATCATACTGACCGCCGGGATTGCCGGAGCCGCCGCAGTGGCTGCGGTCGTGTTTTGGCCCAGTTCCGCTTCGATTCCCAAGCCAAAGGGTTATCCGAGAATCGCGGTTCCGCAGCAAGCAGCACCAGAGCGGCTCGCCGGACTCGACTTCGAACTTGACCACCACCCCAGCGCCCACTGGGAGGCCAAGAACCAAAACGGCTGGGGAGACCTCGTTTATCCGTTTTGCCAGGGCCGCGTGCAGTTTACCTACCTACCCGTACGCGGCAACCTGAACGCCCTTGTGGACGACGCCCAAGACCTCGCGATGAAGCACAGCGTCGCAGCAGACGGCATGAACCAAATGGTGTACGTCAACGATTCGCTTCGCGTGTACGGCGTGCTCTTTCGCATCACCGGCAACGCGGCAAGTGCCTGGCAATTCTACGCCACCGATAGCGTTCGCAATTTTGTGCGCGGAGCCCTTTATGTCTACGCCCATCCGAACGCCGACAGCTTAGCTCCGGTTCACCAGTTTTTTGAGGCGGAATTCACGCGCTATCTCGAGACCCTCGAATGGCGCGAAGGATAAGGCCCGTCTTTGCGACCGCGTCTACCAAGAGCATCCAGGCGCCTGCGCTGAGCATGAGGTGAACGGGCTGCAATCCCTTGGGAATCTCGAGGTAGTACATAAGGGCTCCGACCACGGCCTCAGCCATAAAAATCATCAGGACCAATCCGGCACGGGCGCGCAGTCCGGCAAGGCCCGCACTGCGGCGGTACAACCAGTAGGCCAGGGCCAAAAGGACCAGGCTGGCGCTGCGGTGCACCAAAACTCCAGGCTCGAGCTGCGTGACCCACCCCGCACGGGACGCATCAAAACCCCATTGGTGGACAAGATCGTCGACGCCTTCACGAACACTGGTTCCGAGCACTGTTTGCCCCAGCAGAAGGGCTGCAAGCACCACAAAACCCCAGAGCATCGGGCGAAGCTGCTCGTGGGTCGCGGGCGGTTCGGCCCGCCATAGGTTCTGTTCCGCCAAGCTGTGCACGTTGCGAAATAGGACGGTGAGTAGCGCAAGCAGCACGTAGGCGCCGAGCATGTGGTAGGTGATGTGGTGCGGCACGAGGTTTCCGTCGACCACAACCTTGCCCAGCCAGGCCTCAAATCCGAGGGTAAAGAGTACGGCAAGCATGGTCACCACCCACCACGGATGGCGGCGAATGTGGGCGAAGCTGGCGGCGGTGGCGAGCAGCACAGGGATTCCGAGAAGCACCCCCAAGAGGCGGTTGAGGAACTCGATCCACGTGTGGACGGGGTTGAATACCGCGTAGTCGTGGCGGGTGTACTTCGACCAAAGCTGCTCGCTGAATTCGGGCTGGGGCGCGTAGTCAGCTTGGGCTACCCAAAAAGCGCCGTCGCGCAAAATCATCTGACCTTTGTGGTAGGTTGCGTCGGGGGACCACGTAATCTGATCAGCATGCGTCGGCGGAACCGCAAGTCCAAAGCACTTGGGCCAGTCGGGGCAACCCATTCCGGATCCAGTCATACGAACAACTGATCCGGCGAGCATGACCAAGAGGTTTAGGACAATGGCCCAGCGCAAAAAGCGGAGCAACCATGGGGCATTCACTAGCCGTGCATTCATGGTCATAAAGGTAGCGTACCTTTGCCGCCTCATGAATCGTTCTGGCTTGGCCTGGGGGCTTTTTATCGGACTTGTTTTGGTCTGGGGATCGTCGTTCATGCTGATGAAAATCGCGCTTCAGAGCTTTGAGGCGATTCAAATCGGAGCCATGCGGCTCTTGTTCGCCGCTGCCGCAATCCTCATTATTTCGCGCAAGCATTTTCACGAATTTCGGCGTGCGGATTTTTGGCCGCTGCTGGTCGTGGCGCTCATGGGTAACTCACTGCCCTACATCCTCTTTCCGATTGCGGTGGCGCACGTTCCGTCGGGCGTGGTGGGCGTGGCCAACGCGATGACTCCGGTATTTGCCCTTTTGGTGGGTGTGCTGGCCTTCGGGCGGAAGCTTCGCCGCGTTCAAGTTGGGGGCGTCGCCCTAGGCTTGCTGGGCGCGGTGCTGCTAATCAGCCCGTGGCGCGCGGTTGTTCCGGGCCAAGAAATCAACCCCAACTACCTGCTGCTGGCCATTTTGGCGGCGGGCTTTTACGGCGTGAGCATCAACACCATCGGGTCGCGTTTGAGCCATTTGTCGCCGCGCGGAATCACCTTGTTCGTGATGCTCTTGACGGTTCCGATGTCGCTCGGAATCCTTGGCGTTACGCAGGTTTGGAACACGGTCCGCATGGAGCACTTTGGGCCCGCTATCGCTTCGCTGGCTTTTTTGGGCATTGTCGGAACCGGCATCGCCACCGTCCTATTCAACCGCCTGATCGCCCTGACCACTCCATTGATGGCGGCATCGACGACCTACCTGATTCCGGTAGTAGCCTTGGCTTGGGGCGTGGGCATGGGCGAAACCATTCTCGCGCACCACTTGGCTGGAATGATCGCCATCATTCTCGGGGTTTACCTGGTCAACAAAAAGGTATAAAAAAAGCCACCAACCCGAGGGATCAGTGGCTTTGCTTTTGAGGCAGAACGCGCCGTTTACTTCACGTCCAGTGCAGTCGTTTTGAAGATGAGGTCCATTCCGGGCTGAAGCGGAACCTTCATTTCGTGCGGAAACTTCACTCCGCCCACCTCGCGGTAGTCGCTGTAGTCCACGTTGACGACCGCCTTGCCCTGGGGACCCTCTTGGGTGCGGGCTTCGCGAATGCGCAAACCGGTCGCGATGCTGTAGAGCTTGACCACCGGATCGCTACCTGCCTTAGGGATCTCGATGGCATAGCACGCCTCGCCGTTGACGTCGACTTTAGTCTCTTGCAGCTTGAGGTCGTTACGCTTGAGAAGTCCGAGTTCGTCAATCAAAAAGCGATCGGCCATGAGCTCCGCCTTTTCATCTGCCGAAAGCTCCTTGGCGGCGCCATTCTGCATCACTGTCACGTTGTCGCCTTCGTAGCGGGTTTCACTGGCGCCCATGGGCGAAGTTTGCTTTTGAACTAACGTACTGGGGGCCGTAAAGGCTACTTCGGAGTTGATGGTGATTCCCATGATACTCGCTTCCTGCTTCCAGTTTACGGATTGCAAAGCGTTGATGCGCTCGATTCCGCCCATGGCCTGAAGTGCGGATTCAATCACCTTCGTGGCGGTCAGTCCGGCCGGAACAGCGTCAAATTTGGGCGCATCCGTACGCTGGCCTTCGAAGGTCACGTAGCTCACGGGGTAGCCCAGGCGCTCAAGTGGCTTGGCGATGTCGGCGGCCTTGCCCACAATGCTGATGAGGAGTTTGTCAGCCTTCCAGTACCTCTGGGCCACACGCTGAACGTCTTGGGCCGTCACAGCCTCAAGGCGAGTCAAGTAGCCGTTGTAGTAGTCCGCAGGCAAGTTATAGAGCAAGGTGTTTCCGGCCATGCTTGCCACGGTCTCAGGGCGCTCAAGAGAGCGACCGAATCCGCCGGCGAGGTTGTTCTTGGCCGCACGAAGTTCGGCGTCGCTGACCGCCTCAGTGCGGATGCGGTTGATCTCAAAAAGGAACTGCTCTACAGCGCTGTCGGTGACGGCGTTGCGCACCTCGGCAGAGGCCTCGATGACGGTGGTGTAGCGAGAGGTTCCGAATGAAGAATAAGCGCCGTACGTGTAGGCTTTGTCTTCGCGAAGGTTGCGAAAGAGGCGGCCCGCTGAACCAGCACCAAGCACTTCGTTCATGACGCGCAGGGCCTCGAGGTCGGGATGCCCGATCGGAAGCTCGATGGTGTTGCCGATCTGAATGTTCGACTGCACGCTCGAGGGGCGATTGGCCACCTGAATCTGGATTCCACTCAGGTCCGCAGGAGCCGGGAAGCTTGCTTTTTTGGTGAACTTTCCCTTCCAACCGCCGTAGTGGGCCTCAGCCAGCGCTTTGGCGCGGGCAAGATCAATGTCTCCAACGATGGTCAGAACGGCGATGTTGGGCTTCCAGTACGTCGCGTAAGCCTTTTTACAATCGGCCAAGGTTACATTGGCGACACTTGCCTCGGTCGTCAGCTCACCATTGGGGTGATTGGCTCCAAAAACGCGGAAGTTAAAGATATTGGTCTGAATTGCTCCGGGGTCGTCCTTTTGGCTTTTGAGGCCTGACAAAGTGCGCTCCTTGATTTTGTCGAATCCGGCTTGCGGAAGGATTGGACGCTGAGCCACCTCTGCACTGAGGGCAAAGAGGTCTTCAGCGTACTTACTGAGGCCAGCAGCGCCGACGCTGGTTCCGCCGGTGCTCAGACGAGCTCCGATAAAGTCGACCTTCTCGTCTAGGGCCTCTTTGGTATAGGCCTTGGTGCCCTCGCTGAGGAGGTCGCCAAGCAGGCTAACAGTTCCGGATTTGTCGCCTTCGAGTACCTGGCCCACGTCCATGGTGAGGCTGAGGCTGAGTCTGGGAAGCTTGTGATCCTCTACGAGAAGGACGGTAAGACCGTTCTTGAGTTGAAACTTTTGGTACTGGGCAATGGTCGGAGTGCGCGCAGGAGCGGCGGTCGGACGGATGCTGCGGTCGAGTTGGGCGCTGGCGGCCACCGAAGCCACGAGCGATAAGGCAATAAGAATACGTTTCATGGCTTATTGAGCGGATTTGGGCAAGTAGTGGAGTACGACGCGGTTTTCGGGCTTGAGGTAGGTCTGGGCCACGCGCTGCAGGTCGGCGGGGGTCACCGCGCGGAACCGCTCAATCTCGGTGTTGATGAGGTTGGCGTCGCCGTAGTACACGTGGTAGTTGGCGAGGTTCTCTGCGATGCCGGCCACTCCGGAGTTGCGGCTTACGAAGTCCGACTCCACTTTGTTGAGGAGCTTGGTGAATTCCTTTTCGCTCAGAGGCTCTTGCTGCATTTTGGCAATTTCCTCTTCCATGGTGGTCATGAGGGTTCCGGTCGACGTAGCGCCGTTGGCCAAGGCCAAGGCGATGAACACGCCGTGGTGTTCCATTGCAAACGGGAATGCCGCCACCTGTAAGGCGCTTTGGTCTTGATCTACCATGCGCTTTGAAAAGCGCGAGCTCGGGCCGTCGCTCAGAGCAGTGGTAAGCATTTGAAGGGCGTAGGTATCGGGGTGTGTCTCGCTCACCATACGGTATCCGGCAAACACCGCGGGAATCTGGATGTTGTCGTAAATGGTGTCGACCACTTCGCCACCAAGGGGCGGTTCGTAGGCACTCGGACGCTGCACGGTTGCTCCAGCGGGTATGTCGCGGAAGTACTTATTGATGTGCCGTTTGGTCTCCTCAATATCGATATCTCCAGCGATTGAAAGCGTGGCATTGTTAGGGACGTAGTACTTTTTGTAGAAGGCCATAAACTCCTCGAGAGTTGCGGCATTCAGGTGGTCCATGGATCCAATTGGAACCCAACGGTAGTTGTGCTGCTTAAAGGCGCGCTTGAACATTTCAGAAAGGAAGCTCGCGTAGGGCTGGTTGTCGACGCGCTGGCGCTTTTCTTCTTTAACTACTTCGCGCTGTGTATCCACACCTACTTGATCGATTTTGGCGTGAAGCATGCGCTCAGATTCCATCCACAAACCCAATTCCAGCTGGTTGGACGGAAGGATTTCGTAGTAAAAGGTGCGGTCGTTGCTGGTGTTGGCGTTCAAGGCTCCGCCATTCGACTGGATGAGCTGCATGTATTCGCCACGGCCAATGTTCTCGGAACCTTCAAAGAGCAAGTGCTCAAAGAAGTGGGCGAACCCGGTGCGGGTCGGTATTTCGTCCTTAGAACCAACGTGGTAGAGGACAGAAACGGCGACCAAAGGATTGCTGTTGTCTTGATGCAGGATGACGTGGAGGCCGTTGGGCAGGTCAAAGGATTCGAACTTAATCTGGGCCTGCAGCGGATGGAGCGCGGCGGCCAAGACGATACCGAATCCGAGGAATAGGTTCTTCATGGCGTTAATTTTACAAGGTTTCGAAGGTACAACGACTTAGTTGCTCGCAGGCCGCAAAACCTTACAGGGATCGTTTTCGACAAAAATGAGGCCAGCAACTTCGGTAGACGGGATTTTTTTACGTATCTTTGCAGCCCCAAAGAAAATTCGTTATGTACGCAATTGTAGAAATAGCAGGGCTGCAGTACAAAGTGCAAAAAGACCAGCGCGTGTACGTGAACCGTTTGCAAAGCCAAGAAGGTGAGTCGATCTCTATCGACCGCGTCCTTTTGGCTGAAGACAACGGAACCGTAACCGTCGGCGCCCCCGTTATCGAAGGAGCTGTAGTTTCAGCTACCCTTCTTAAGCACCTTCAAGGTGACAAGGTTATCGTCTTCAAAAAGAAGCGCCGCAAGGGCTACGAAAAGAAAAACGGTCACCGCCAGGCCCTGAGCCAAATCTTGATCACCGACATTAGTTTGTCTGGCGCCAAGAAAAAGGCCGCTGCCAAAAAAGTTGAAGCCACCGAAGAGGTAGCTGAAGAGCCCAAAAAGAAAACCACGAAGGCCGCCAAGACTGAGGCTGCTGAATAATTCGATTGAACCATGGCACACAAGAAAGGTGTAGGTAGTTCCAAGAACGGACGCGAATCAGCGTCAAAGCGACTAGGTGTTAAAATTTTTGGTGGTCAACCTGCTACAGCTGGTTCGATCATTGTTCGCCAGCGCGGCACGCACCACAATCCCGGCAACAACGTCGGAATTGGCAAGGACCACACGTTGTTCGCACTGAGTGAGGGCATCGTAGAGTTCCAGAAGAAAGCCGGAAACAAGAGCTACGTTTCGGTCGTTCCCTTTGCAGAGGGCGGCGAGGCTTAATTCGTTTCTTTTAAGTTTACCAACCCCCTGAAGCTTCGGCGCCAGGGGGTTTGTAGTTTTGTACCTGTTCTAAGATTATGCTGACGCTCCATACCATACGCACAAAGCCCGAGGCCGTGATCGCGGCCCTCGCCAAACGCAACATCAATGCCCGTCCGGCCATTGAATCGTTGCTCGCCCTGAACGAGCAGCGCCGCCGCATTCAAACTGAGACGGAGACGCTTCAAGCAGAGGCCAACCGCCTTGCCAAAGAAATCGGCGGACTGATGCGCGACGGCCGAACCGACGAGGCCAATGCCGTAAAGGCCCGAACCACCGAAATCAAGTCGCAAATTCAAAGCTTCGCGAGCGAGCTCGAGCTGCTTGAAGGCCAAGAACGCGAGCATTTGCTGCGCCTTCCCAACATGCCGCACGATTCCGTTTCGGCGGGCAAGTCAGCCGAAGACAACGAGGTTGTGGCTGAGTGGAGCCCCGAATGGTCGTTGGCCGCGAATGCGGTTCCGCACTGGGAATTGACCGAGCGCTACAAGCTGATCGATTTTG
>JBIPMA010000034.1:0-8821 GCA_044369335.1 Schleiferiaceae bacterium
ATCACGATCACACCCAACGCGCCCCAGCAGCCGTTTTCACCGATTCAGGGCGGAACCGCCGCCGCGCAGCAGCGCTGGGCCGGCGGCAACCCCTACTTTTTGTTTGTCGGGGCATTCACCCCGCGCAAAAATGTGGCTACGCTGATTCGCGCATTTCAAACGTTTCAGACGCGCCACCCGGAACGCACCGAGCAGCTCGTCCTTGTTGGCAATCCGCTGCACCGTGATGCGGAACTCGAAACCTTGGCGCGGAGCGCCGGATCCAGCGTGCGCTGGGTTGGACGAGTTGAGGGCGGCGACCTCAATGCCGTGTACTCGGGGGCGGTGGCCTTCTGCTTCCCTTCGCGTTTTGAGGGCTTCGGAATTCCGATCATCGAAGCCATGGCGTCGGGCTGTCCCGTACTGAGCAGCAACGTGAGCTGCATGCCCGAAATCGCAGGTGACGCCGCGCGCTACGCTGCACCCGACGACGCGGATGCCTGGGCGGACCTATTGTACCGTGCAGCCACCGAAGACCGCCAGGAATGGATCGAACGCGGCCTGAATCGCGCGGCCTTATTTACCTGGGACGCAAGCGCCGCCATCGCGCGCACTGCACTCGAAACCCTTCGCCCCGCCCGATGATTCAGATCGCCGGAGTCGACGAAGCCGGGCGTGGCCCATTGGCGGGGCCCGTCGTGGCTGCTGCAGTGCTGTGGTCCGACGACTACCGAGTCGAAGGCCTCACCGACTCCAAAAAGCTCAGCCACCGCCAGCGCGAATCGCTGCGCCTCGAGCTCGAATCCCTTTTACCCGCAGGTCACTGGGCCGTGGGCATCGCCAGCGCCGCCGAAATCGACGAAATCAACATTTTGCAGGCGACCTACCTCGCCATGCACCGCGCCATTGCCCAACTCGAGCCCGCGCCGACATTGCTGCTGGTCGACGGCAATAGGTTCAAGGCCTATCCGGGCATTGAGCACCGCTGCGAAGTCAAGGGCGATGCGCGGTTTCAGGCCATTTCTGCCGCCTCCATCTTTGCCAAAACAGAACGCGACCGCCTGATGACGGCGCTGCACGCAGAGTTTCCGCACTACGGCTGGGACCGCAACATGGGCTACCCCAGTTCGGCACACCGGGCAGCTCTTGAAGCACACGGCCCAAGCCCCTGGCACCGCCGTAGTTTTGCATGGAAACCAAGCCAACTTCGAATCGAACTGTGAACCGAATTCTCGCCTTAGCCTGCGCGGCAATCTTTGCCGTGAGCTGTGCCACTGAACCTCAAGGCTCGCACCCCATGTCGGGCGCCCTCGCTACCAATGCCTCGTGGCTGGTCGATGTTCCGTCTATGGCCGTCGCGAGCCGCCAGTCCGGATTGCTCGACAGCCTCGAAGGATTTGAAGACCTGAACATCCTGCATTCGGCACTCACCAAGTGGCCCGAAGGCCGTGCCCTGCTCAGTCGGCACCGAATTGGCGAATTCAATTCCGCGTGGATGCTCGCCATGCCCAGCGGCCTTTGGCAGCCCTCAATGCTGCGCCAGCCATACGACGTTCGGACCTACAACGGAACCAGCCTGTACGAAGGCGACGGGTGGGCCGCCGCCCGAACCGACGCCTACGTATGGATCGCCACCTCTGACTTGCTCGTCGAAGAGGTCCTGCGCCGCAGCAAAAATTCCGAACCCGTCGACAGCACGGGCCGTGCCCTGCTCGACATGCTTCCCGAGGGCGGAATCGCCTTGAGCGCCGAAGCCGCCCAGCAGTTTGGCGCACCGGCCGCATTGCGTTTCACCTGGAACGGTTTGCGCACCCTCAAAAGCTCTGAATACGAATACCCGGACAGCCTCGCCAGCCCCATTCGCCAGGGCGGAACCGTCCTGCTGCCCCCCGTGGATTCAACCACCATCGCCGTGGGCGGAAACGCCGTGCGCTTTGCCGACGACGAGCGCGAACTGGAAACGATTGGGTCAGGTCAAGGTGTATGGAAGACCTACGTGCGCCGCCAGCCCTTCATCATGGCCTCTTGGCAAACCTGGAGCGACAGCAGCCAGTACCTGGCCCACTGGACTCTCCTTGACTCAGCACACGACCGCTGGACCTCGAGCTACCCGCAGTATGCCTTCACCAAATCGTTCGGGAATACGTGGGTCAGCACCGACGACACGCTGCGCTTTGACCGAAGCGTCGCATTCCGCCTCGAACCGGTCGCATTTGAAGGAGACTACATCCAAGCGGAACTGCTTCGCGGCAGCGGAGGCGACCTGTGGACCCTGCGTGAAGACGACGGCGAAACCGCCCGCTGGACCCTTACCTGGAAGCCCTGGCCCGCGCAAACTGCTTCGCGCCCCGATCAAAGCGATGAAGGTTCTCAGTCTCAATCAGCGCAGTAAGCCGTTCTGCATACTTGGGATTGGTCGCGTAGCCCGCCTTCTGAAGGCCCTGTGCCCAACCCCGATAGTCATCGGGTTCGAGTTCAAATAGGGCGGAATACCTTTTGCGCGTCCGCAAAAAATCGCTGTGGTCCCGGTACGATTCGCGTACGCTTCGGTAGCGCCGAAAGCACTCGTGCTCGCGGTCGTCGTCTTCAAAAATCCGTCGGCCTTCCCAGTCCTTGTGGCACTTGATTCCGAAGTGGTTGCGGCCTTTGACTGCGAGGCGGCTGGTCCCATTGCCTGACTCGAGCATACCCTGCGCCAACGTTATGCTGGCCGGAACCCCACTGCGCTTCATCTCAGCCCGTGCAATCGCCGCGTATCGTGCCACATAGGCCTCACGCGGGCTCATTTCGGGGGTCACTTTGAGGGCGGAACAGCCCGTCGCAGCAAGCACAAGGAAAAGGATTCGAAGCATTCCCCAAAGATCGTTTTGCCCGACCTTTGCCCCATGCAATCCTTCGCTGAATCCATTTTAGCCGGAATTCCGGCCGAGCTCCCCGCCCATCCCGGAATTGACCCCTCAGTCTCGCATGCCCCGGTGCGCAAGGACATTTTGAGCGCGGATGAAAAAAAGTTGGCGCTGCGCAACGCGCTCCGCTACTTTGAGCCCCGCCACCACGAGGTTTTGGCACCTGAATTCGCTGACGAACTCCGCCGCTACGGACGCATTTATATGCACCGCTTTCGCCCCAACTATGCGATGCACGCCCGGCCGATTGGGGACTACCCCGCCCGCACGCCCCAGGCTGCGGCCATCATGCTGATGATCCAAAACAACCTGGATCCGGCGGTGGCGCAGCATCCGCACGAGCTCATCACCTACGGAGGCAACGGAGCCGTCTTTCAAAACTGGGCGCAGTACCTGCTCACCATGCAGTACCTCGCCACCATGACCGAGGACCAGACGCTGCACATGCATTCGGGGCACCCGCAGGGGCTGTTCCCGTCGTCGCCGCAGGCTCCGCGCGTGGTGGTAACCAACGGAATGGTTATCCCCAACTACTCGAAGCCCGACGACTGGGAGAAGTTTAACGCCCTCGGCGTCAGCCAGTACGGCCAGATGACTGCCGGCAGCTACATGTACATCGGCCCACAGGGCATCGTGCACGGAACCACCATCACCGTCATGAACGCAGCCCGCAAGTTCACGAAGGGTCCGCTCGAAGGCAAGCTGTTTGTGACCGCCGGACTGGGCGGAATGAGCGGCGCCCAACCCACGGCCGCCTCCATCGCGGGACTCGTGAGCATCACGAGCGAAATCAACGCCGCTGCCGCCGAGAAGCGCCACGCACAGGGCTGGGTTGACCGCCTGACCTATTCGGCCGACGAGGCCATTGACCTCGCGCTGGACGCGCAAGCGGCGCAGGGCAACACGTCGATCGCATTTGTCGGAAACACCGTAGACCTGTGGGAACGACTGGTCGCCCGCAACGTCCACGTAGACCTCGGTTCGGACCAAACTTCGCTGCACAACCCGTGGGCCGGAGGCTACTACCCCCAAGGCTACAGCTACGAAGAATCCAACCGCCTGATGGCCGAGTATCCGGAACGCTTCCGTGCCGAAGTTCAAGCCACCCTGCGCCGCCACGTCGCCGCCATCAACACGCTCCATGCCCGAGGCATGTACTTTTTTGACTACGGAAACGCGTTTTTGCTCGAATCTAGCCGTGCAGGAGCCGACGTCATCGCTGAAAACGGCCTCGACTTCGCCTACCCAAGCTACGTGCAGGACATCCTCGGGCCGATGTGCTTCGACTACGGTTTTGGCCCGTTCCGCTGGGTATGCGCCAGCGGCTCCGCCGACGACCTGCGCACCACCGACCGCATCGCCGCCGACGTGCTTCGCGCCTTGGCCGCCGAGGCGCCCGACGACATTCGCCTTCAGATGGAAGACAACCTGCGCTGGATCGAGCAGGCCGAGCAGAACCGTCTCGTGGTCGGCTCGCAAGCCCGCATTCTCTATGCCGACAGCGTAGGCCGCATCGCCATCGCGCGGGCCTTCAACCAGGCCATCGGTCGCGGCGAGCTCGGCCCCGTAGTGCTGGGCCGTGACCACCACGACGTAAGCGGAACCGACTCACCCTACCGCGAAACCTCAAACATTTACGACGGGTCGCGCTTTACCGCCGACATGGCCGTGCACAACGCCATTGGCGACAGCTTCCGTGGGGCGACCTGGGTTTCGCTACACAACGGCGGCGGCGTGGGCTGGGGCGAGGTCATCAACGGCGGATTTGGCATGCTGCTCGACGGCAGTGCCGAGGCCGACACCAAGCTCGAGCGCATGCTCTTTTACGACGTCAACAACGGAATCGCTCGCCGCGCCTGGGCCCGCAATGCTGAAGCGCTCACCGCAATTCGACGCGAACTCGAGCGCAGTGCGGGGCTCCGCGTGACCCTTCCCGCGTTGGCCGACGATTCATTGATTGACCGCGTCGCAGCCGAACATTTTTAATCCTACCTTCACGGCCATGAAAAAAATAATTGCCCTCTCTGCCGCGGCCCTTCTCGCCGTTGGCGCGGTGTCTTGCCAGTCTGGCGGTTCCGCACCCGTCTCTGAAGGCGGCGCACGCATCGTGTACGTTCGCCTTGACAGCCTGGTTCAGATGTACGACTACCACAAAGAAATGTCCAAGGAATTCGAGGCAGCTGCAACTAAAGCAGAGGCCGAACTCGTTCGTGGACAGCAGAACCTTCAAGCCGAATACGACGTCCTGCAGCGCGCAGCACCTGGTCTCAGCAAAGTGGAACTCGAGCGCGCCCAGATGGATTTTCAGCGCATTCAAAACAACTACCAAATGATGGAGCAGCAAAAGAGCGGCGAGCTTCAGCAAATGGAACAGTCCATCAATGAAGTCGTAAAAGAGCAAGTTGACAAAGCCATTGAGGCGATGAAAGGCGAAGAGAACATTGACCTCGTCCTCATCTACGAGACCAACGTACTCTACGGCAGCGAAGCCCTGGACTACACCTCAAAGCTCGCAGAATACCTCAACAAGCTTCCCAAACCCGAAGCCAGCGAAGAGGCGCCCGCCAAGAAGTAAGTAGCCCTGCTACCCACGAAAAAACCCCGAGCTCGCGCTCGGGGTTTTCGTTTGGTACCAACGCTCGAATGTTTAGATACCGGCCGCCTCGTTGAGTACGGCGCGCGAAATCACGATGCGCTGAATCTCGCTGGTACCCTCGTAAATCTGCGTGATTTTGGCATCACGCATCAAACGCTCGACATGGTATTCCTTCACGTAGCCGTATCCGCCGTGGATTTGCACGGCCTCGGTCGTAGCCTCCATAGCGACTTCTGACGCGTAGAGCTTAGCCATAGCGGACTCCTTGTCAAACGGTAAGCCTTGGTCTTTGAGCCATGCCGACTTGAGAACCAGCAGACGGGCCGCCTCAATCTTGGTGGCCATATCAGCCAGCTTGAACGCGACACCTTGATGCTCGCCGATCGGCTTTCCGAACGACTTGCGCTCAGTCGCGTACTTCGCCGCGAGCTCGAGGGCGCCGCTGGCGATACCCAGGGCTTGGGCGGCGATGCCGATGCGGCCTCCGCTCAGGGTTTTCATCGCGAACTTGAATCCAAAACCATCTTCTCCGATGCGGTTTTCCTTCGGAACCTTCACGTCCGTAAACATGAGCGAGTGGGTGTCGCTGCCGCGAATGCCCATCTTGTCCTCCTTCTTTCCGACAATAAATCCGGGCATGCCCTTTTCGACGATCAAGACATTGATCCCGCGGTGGCCCTTGGCCACATCCGTCTGCGCAATTACGAGGTACACGCTGGCGGAATTTCCGTTGGTAATCCAATTCTTGGTTCCGTTCAAAAGGTAGTGGTCGCCCATGTCGACGGCCGTCGTCTTTTGCGACGTCGCGTCAGAACCCGCCTCGGGCTCGCTCAAGCAAAACGCCCCGATGATTTCACCGGTCGCCAAGCGCTTGAGGTACTTCTCTTTCTGCTCGGGCGTGCCAAACTTTTCAAGGCCCCAGCACACCAGCGAGTTGTTCACGCTCATCGACACCGACGCTGACGCATCAATCTTTGAAATCTCTTCCATGGCCAGCACGTAGGAAATGGTGTCCATTCCGCTGCCGTTGTATTCAGGCGAAACCATCATACCCATAAAACCCAGCTCACCCATCTTGCGGATGCCCTCGGCGGGGAACTTTTGGTGTTCGTCGCGCTCAATTACGCCGGGAAGCAGTTCGGTCTGCGCGAAGTCGCGCGCCGCCTGCTGGATCATGAGGTGTTCTTCGGTAAGCTGAAAATGCATGATGTCAAAGGTTGATTGCGCAAAAATAACACCGGCAGGCCCCACCTTTGTTCGGTGAATCAACCAAATTGGACGCAACACGGCCCCTTTCGCATCATCGGCGTCATGTCGGGCACTTCGCTCGACGGCCTAGACCTCTGTGCCGCCGAATTCGAGCGCACCGGCGACCGCTGGTCCTACCGGATTCATTCGTTTGAAACCGTTTCGTACCGCGGAACCCCTTGGCCCGAACGCCTCACCGCGGCGTACGCCGACCGGGGACCGTTCCGCGACCAAGTGAGCCGTGAATTTGCCGCCTGGTGCCAAACGCAGTGGACGGACTTCAACACCCGCCACCACTTTGCCGCCCACGCCGTCGCCCACCACGGCCACACGGTCGAGCACGACCCTTCGCGCGGAATCACCGTGCAAATCGGCCACGAGGCCTCGGTTTTCGCGTCAAGCCCCATCCCCGTGGTCGGAGACTTTCGCAGCGGCAGCGTCGACCGCGGCGGCCAAGGCGCGCCGCTTGTCCCCCTCGCCGACCGAGACCTATTCGCCGACTTCGCCGTCTGCGTCAACCTCGGAGGCTTCTCGAACGCCTCATGGACTGACGCCGGCGGGCTTCGCCGCGCCGGCGACCTCGGACCCTGCAACGGCCTCCTCAACCCCCTCGCGGGAGAACTGGGACTGGATTACGACCCCGAAGGGCAGCACGCGGCAAGGGGAACAGCCCATCCCATTCCAGCCCTCGAACATCTAGCATATTTCGCCACCCCCTTCCCCAAAAGCCTCGGCCGCGAGTGGATGGAACGTGAATTTTGGCCCGTATTCAATTCCGCACGCCCACCAAGCACCGAAGACGCCTTAGCCACAGCCTCGGCACACATCGCTTGGTCCATCGTCCACGGACTCAAAACGGCACATGCCCCGCACGGCAAGGCCCTACTCAGCGGAGGCGGAACCCGCAACGCCCACCTCGTGCGCCAACTGCGCCAAATCGCCCCCGAATGGGACTGGATCGTGGCCAAAAAAGACATTCTCGAATCCAAAGAAGCTCTCGCATTCGCCTATCTGGGCCTACTTCGGCTGCGCAACGAACCAAATGTCCTCGCAAGCTATGCCGGAGGTCCATTCGACGGATGCGACGGCACGATTTTCGGACAATGCGATAAAACCTAACTTAAGTCACCCTCAAACTTAACCATTCGCACCTAAATTGGCCACCGAATAAACTCCCTCCCCATGTACACCTTGATGATTGCCCTCTTTGTGCTCGGCTATGCTGCCATCGCCTTTGAGCACACGATAAAAATCGACAAAGCAGCTTCGGCGCTCATCACCGGTGTGGTATTATGGTCAGTGTATGTCATGAGTGGAGGCGACATTCACGACACCGAGCACCACCTCCTCGAACACTTGAGCGAAATCGCGTCCATCCTCTTCTTCCTACTCGGAGCCATGACCATTGTCGAAGTCGTCGATGCCCATCAGGGGTTTTCGGTAATAACCGACCGGATCAAAACTGACAAGCCTGTGGTACTTCTTTGGATTCTCGCATGGCTCACCTTCTTTTTATCTTCTGTCCTCGACAACTTGACGACGTCCATTGTCATGGTTTCGCTCATCCGCAAACTAATCAAAGACCAGCAAATGAGATGGGTATTTGGTGGCATGGTGGTCATCGCCGCCAATGCGGGAGGAGCGTGGTCACCAATAGGGGACGTAACTACTACGATGCTTTGGATTGGTGGGTACGTAACTACAGGGACGTTGATTTCATTCATCTTCTTACCCGCAGTCGCAGTGCTTCTTGCCCCACTCATTTACTTAACCTTTACGCTTAAAGGGACCATTGATCGACCTGTAGAAGCGCATAATCACGAAAATCATGTCTCAGTTAGTTCAAGCGAGAAAACGCGAGCACTCATTGTGGGTATCGGAGGACTACTCTTCGTTCCAGTTTTTAAAACGGTGACCCACCTTCCACCATTCATGGGGATGATGCTCAGCCTAGGTGTAATGTGGATCGTAACTGATTTAATGCACCGTCGCAAAATTGATTCGGTACGGAATGAACTCGGAATCTTGGGCGTAATTCGTCGGATAGACACCACATCAGTTCTTTTCTTTCTCGGAATCTTGCTTGCGGTCG
>JBIPMA010000035.1:0-8724 GCA_044369335.1 Schleiferiaceae bacterium
TACGGGTTTTGGTAGAAACCAGTAACCAGCAGCTAGTAGCTAGCTTCTAGCCGAGCAGTGCCTTGACTTCGGCAGAGACTGCCTTGCCGTCTGCACGGCCTGCGAGGGCCTTCGAAACCAATCCCATGGCCGGACCAAACTGTGCCGCACTGGTGAATCCGTGCCGGGCCAGTAGGTCGCGCACGGCGGCGGTCAGCTCGGCTCCCTCAAGAGCTGCCGGAAGGTATCCTTGAATCACCGCCAACTGCGCTTCTTCAACTTCGGCGAGGTCCTTGCGGTCTTGCGCATTGAAGATTTCGGCAGATTCTAAGCGCTGCTTTTTGAGTCGCTGAAGCACCGCAATGGCCTGAGCTTCGGTAAGGCTGCCTTGGTTGGCGGCCGACGTTTTTTCGGTCGTGAGTGCGGCGCGAATCGAACGTACGGCCTCAAGGCGAACCTGATCCTTAGCCCGCATCGCGGCCTTCATGTCTTCGGTAAGCTGGGCTTCGAGGGCTTCAATCGACATTGTCGTGCAAAAATGAATTGTGGGGGCGAAACTCTAGGTCGTTCTTTTCTCCGCGTACCATGTGCTCTCCGAGCGATTGCTCCTTAGAGTACTGGGTGCTGGCGTCGAGGTTCCACCCTTGGCGTTCAAATGCCGGACGGTCCATGTCACCTTGCTGGATGCGCTGCTGGGCCTGGCCAAATCGGTGGCTGTAGGCCTGAAGGTAGGCGCGGCGCTCTTGGGCCATGCGGCGCATCGTGTCCTCGAGGCTGTCGCGGTCTGGATCGATCTGAACGGGCTCGCGTTCGGCGACCAACGGGCGCACTTCGACGCGAATTTCACTCGGAACCTGCGGTGCAGCCGCGTGTGCCGCCACGTGTGCAGCCTCGTCAAACGATGCTTGTTCGGCTGCCGGAGCTTCGAATTCAACCTCAAACTTTGAGCGTTCGAAGCTCACTGGTACTTGAGAAGGCGTTTCAAATGCTTCTGCGACCTCGGCGATGGGAGCCTCGAATTCAGACGGAATAGGTGCCTCAGCTGGGGCCGCCACTTCAAATGCTTCAGACGATTCGACGTGCGGTGCTGCAGGGGCTGGATCCTCGCCGCGCAACTGCGCCTCAAATGCCAAGAGTTCGTCAAGACCGACGGTCTTGCGAACGGGCTCGTTAGCTACTGGTTCTTCAGCTGCTAGCTCATGAGCTACGGGCTCTTCGGCTGCTAGCTCGAAGGCTACTGGCTCGTTAGCTACGGGCTCTTCGGTTGCGAGCTCGAAGGCAACTGGCTCTTCGGCTGCTAGCTCGAAGGTCTCAGGTTCAAAAGCCATGGGCTCTTCGGCTACGGCTTCGTCGTTCCAGTCCAGTGTCCAGGTCATAGTTGGAGCGGGTTCTTCTTCGAGCGAAAGGGGTTCGTTCGCAAGGGGCTCAGGGGCCCACTCTGGACTGTCGCTGAGTTCAAAGCTCATTTCTTCGGGGGCGAATTCGAACGAAGTCAACGCTTCAGAAATGGGCTCTTCGCGTTCCTCCGTGTTCATGGGAGCTTCAAAGGCCATGGGCTCGTCGGCTGCTGGAGCTTCAAAGGCCACGGGCTCGACGGCGGCCACGGGGGCTTCGACGAGGGGCATATCGGTTACGGGCTCAGGTGCGGTGTGGGCTTCGCTGAGCGGAACCTCTACAGGGCTTTGCTGGGGCTCGACCGGAACGCTGCTGCGCACGGGCTCGTCAAAGAGGTTGAACTGTGATCCGGGGTGCGAATCGGGGCGGAGTTCGTAGACCACTTTCTCGGGCTCGGCGGGCTTTACCATGCCGATGGGGTTGGTGGCGTTAAATCCGGTTGCAATCACGGTGACCTGAAGGGCGTCGCTGAGGTGTGGATCTTCGCCGATACCCATGATGATGTCAACTTGTCGGCCGGCCTGCTCTTGGATGTAGTCGTTGATTTCACCGATTTCGTCGAGGGTGACTTCGTGCTCGCCGGTTCCGGAAACGATGAGAAGCAGCACGTAGCGGGCGCCTTCGATGTGGTTGTCGTTTAGCAGCGGGCTGTCGAGGGCCGAGCGCACTGAGGTCAAGGCACGCGTTGAACCGGCGGCTTTGGCGCTGCCCATGATGGCGGTTCCGCTGTTGTGAAGCACCGTTTTGGCGTCGCGCAAGTCAATGTTGACGCTGTAGTGGTGCGTGATGACTTCGGCGATTCCGCGGGCGGCAGTCGAGAGGACCTCGTCGGCCTTCATGAAGCCCTGCTTGAACCCGAGGTTGCCGTAGACTTCGCGGAGCTTGTTGTTGTTGATGACAATCAGGGAATCGACGTGCTCGCGAAGGCGTTCGACGCCCTGCTCAGCCTGGCGAAGGCGCATGTTGCCCTCAAAGGCGAAGGGGGCAGTGACGATGCCCACGGTGAGGATTCCGAGTTCGCGCGCGGCCTTGGCGATGATGGGAGCGGCTCCCGTACCGGGTCCGCCACCCATACCTGCGGTGATGAACACCATCTTGGTTTGGGTTCCGAGGGCAGCTTGAATTTCGGCGTAGCTCTCGAGGGCGGCTTGCTCGCCGACTTCGGGGTTGGCACCGGCTCCGAGGCCTTCGGTAAGGGTCGCGCCCAACTGAATTTTAGTCTCTACAGGGCTGTGGGCCAAGGCTTGACCGTCGGTGTTGCAGATGATGAAATCCACCCCGCGAATGCCCTGGTTCTTCATGTAGTTGACGGCGTTTGAGCCGCCGCCGCCTACACCTACAACCTTAATCGCTGAAGAGCGGTGCTTGGGTAAATCGAAATCTAAAGGATTGATGTCCATGGGATTATTTCAGGTCGTTGTCGTCAATAAGTTTCAAAAAGCCGTCGGCCCAGCGCTTAAAGAAGTCGCCTTTGCCGCGCGCCTTGGCCTCGGCAGAGGGTTCGGTCGTCGCAGAAGTGCTTTCGGCGTAGACTTCTTCGGTGGTTGCTTCGGTAAGGGATTCAACCTCGGCAGTGGATTGGGCGGGCTCGTCCCAAAAGGCTTGGGCGGCCTCGGGAGTAAATGCGGTGGCCGCTTCAGTGGCTTCAGTGGCAGTCTCGTGCACAAAACCCTCAACTTCGCGGCTGTCGAGTCCCTTCATGAGAAGGCCTACGGCGGTAGCGTACATGGGCGAATTCAGCGGGTGGTCCGACGGAAGGGTCGCCAAGTGCTCGTTGGGGTAGCCGATGCGGGTATCCATGCCCGTGAGGTATTCGACGAGCTGCTTCACGTGCTTGAGCTGGCTTCCGCCACCGGTGATCACCACGCCCGCGATGAGTTTGCGGGTGGGTTGGTCGTACCCGTAGCTCTTGATTTCGGTAAATACGGCGTTCACGATCTCAGTGGTGCGCGCGTGAATGATGCGGCTCAAGGTCTTGAGGCTGATCTCTTTGGGGTCGCGTCCGCGCAAGCCGGGGATTGAAACGATCTCGTTCTCTTTGTTTTCTCCGGGCCATGCGGAACCAAACTTCACCTTCAGCTGCTCGGCCTGCTTCTCGATGATGCTGCAGCCCTCTTTGATGTCGTTGGTGATGATGTTTCCGCCGTACGGAATCACCGCCGTGTGGCGAATGATGCCGTCTTTGAAGATGGCGATATCGGTGGTTCCGCCGCCGATGTCGACGAGCACTACGCCGGCCTCTTTCTCTTCTTGGCTCAGCACCGCTTCGGCGCTGGCAAGCGGCTCGAGGTTGATGGCTTTGAGGTCGAGGTCGGCCGACTTGACGCAGCGGGCGATGTTGCGGATGCTGGTCACCTGACCCACGACGATGTGAAAGGTGGCTTCGAGGCGGGCTCCGTACATGCCGCGCGGCTCTTTGATGTCGCCTTGGCCGTCGACCTTGTACTCTTGCGGAATCACGTGAATGATTTCTTCGCCCGGCATCATCGACAGCTTGTGCACGTTCTCGATCAGGCGCTCGAGGTCGCGGTCGCCGATTACTTCTTCGGAATCCGCACGGGTAATGTAGTCGCTGTGCTGAAGGCTGCGGATGTGCTGGCCAGCAATGCCTACCACTACGCCAGAAATGTCCATTCCGCAGTCAGCTTGCGCCGCAGCAATGGCTTGCTGGATTGACTCGATGGTCTGGGTAATGTTGACGACAACGCCGCGCTGCACGCCGAGGCTGGGCGCGGTTCCGTAGCCGAGAATCTCGAGCTTTTGGTGGGCGTCGTAGCGGCCGACGAGGGCAGCGATTTTGGTGGTTCCGATGTCGAGGCCGACAGCAATGCGGTTCGGGTTCATTGGGCAGAAGGTGAAGAAGTTCGGGTAAAGACGACTTGGTCGTCGAAGCGCACGTCGATGCGCTCGAGCTGGTCGAGGTACTGGTGCTGCAGGGCGTGCGCGTAGAGCGCTTTGGTGCGGTGGGCCTTCTCGGCGAAGTCAATGGCCTGTCCCCACACTATTCGGTGCGAGTGCCATTCGGGGAACGCAGTGAAGCCTGTCTGGTCGTTCAAATCAAGGGCGTACCAGCCGCCTGGAAAGGCCGAATGCTGGGCCGCGCGGTCCAAAAGTTGAAGCGCTTGGCGGATTTCTCGTGCCGTGTGCACGCCAGAAACGAGCGGAAGCCGCGGGCTGTCGTGCTTCGAAAGCGGGAATACGCCCCCTTTAGCGTCGGCGTAAACACTTTGCAATCCGCTGACAATGCGGGCTTTGGCGGTTTTTTGCTTCACGATCGTTCGGACTGTTCCATCCCACGTTGAAAATACCTCTGCGTTTTCGACGAAGTCGTGCGCGCGCAGCTTTTCTTCTAACAATGGAATGTTGATTTCTTCAGGGCTGGCACCGGTCCACGGAGCACCCACCGCGCGGAATTCGGGTGCGAGGTCAGCAACCACCAAAAGTGCCTGATCCTTGGGTTGGTGAATGCGGACGGTGTGGCCGGTTACGACCCGACTGCCTCGGGGCTGCGACGCCACCCTAAGGCCCAAGCCAAGGCCCGCAAATCCGAAGATCCACGAGCTGACGATGACGGTTTTGCGCATCCAGGGTTTCACGATGTACCTCGGATTAAGCGTTCGACGTGCGGAACGAGTCGGTCGATGTCGCCCGCGCCCACCGTGGCCACCACGGTGGCGGGGTGGCTCGCCAGCCATTCCGCGCCGCGGTCGTACGGCACGAGCTGCGCGCCCGGGATCCGGGCCGCCAGCATCGCGCTGTCGACGCCCGCCATGGCGCGTTCGCGGGCGGCATAAATGGGCAAAATGCCGACGAAGTCGGCGCCCGCTAGGGCCTCGGCGAATCCCGCGGCGAAGTCGCGGGTGCGGCTGTACAGATGTGGCTGAAAGAGCAAAGCCACCTTTTCGCCCGGGAACATTCCCCGCAGGGCTTCGATGAATCGGGTGAGTTCTGTGGGGTGGTGGGCGTAGTCGTCGATGTAGTGGCGGCCAGCGGCGCTTGCGCGGCGGTCAAAACGCCGCGCGACCCCGCGGAAGCTGGCGATAGCTTAGCCGATAGCGGCCGCGGGCATTCCCACTGCGTGGGCCAGCGCTGCAGCAGCAACCGCGTTCTCGACGTTGTGCAACCCGGGGAGCCCGGCGTGGGTGGCGACCTCGGTTCCGTCGAGCACCAGGGTGAAGGCCTGAATGCCGTCTTCGAGGCGCACATCTCGGTACGTGTAGCGGTCGTCGGGGCGTCCGTAGGACTCGGCTCCGGCAAGGTCGGCGCAGCCCGGTCCCGCAAACAGCGGCCCCTTGACCTGCCCGGCAAAGGTCCTGAATCCGTTGACGACAGAGTCGGCTTCGCCGTAAATGTCGAGGTGGTCGGCGTCGGTGCTGGTGATCACGGCGGCGCTGGGGTACAGGTGCAGAAAGGACCGGTCGAACTCGTCGGCCTCGACCACGCTGACGTCGGCGGGCCCGGGGAGGCAGTTGGAATTGAAGTTGGTTGCGATTCCGCCCAAAAAAGCTTGAATTGGTTGGTGCTGGCTGAGGATCCAGGCGAGCATGGCTGAGGTCGTGGTCTTGCCGTGGGTTCCGCCCACCGCAAGGCAGGTGCCGGCATTGGCGATCTGGCCGAGGAGCTCGGCGCGCTTCATCAGGGTTCGGCCCTGGGCCTTGGCGGCCACCAGCTGCGGGTGGTCGGCGGGAATCGCCGGAGTGTAAATGATCCACGCGTCCGCCGGGACCTTCCAGGCCTCGAGCGATTCGTCAAAGCGAAGGGTTGCACCTTCTGAAGTCAAAGCATCCGTAAGCGCTGTAGGGGTTTTGTCGTATCCGGTCACGGGGATTCCGCGCGCCATCGCCCACCGAGCCAGCGACGACATACCGATGCCGCCGATGCCCAAAAAGTCGAGCGCGGGAATGCCGTTTGAAGCGTTTACGCGCGCCATGTCCAGAGTCGTTCGCATTCGTTGACGATGTCGGCCGCGGCGTGGGGCTTGGCGAGCTTGCGGGCGTTGCCGCGAAGCAGTTCAAGTTCGTCGGGGCGGTACAGCAACCCGTGTACATGCCCACAGAGGTTGGCGATGTTGATTTCGGGCATGATGATGGCGGCTCCCGCAGCCACGAGGCTTTGGGCGTTGTGGGTTTGGTGGTCTTCGGCGACGTTGGGCGACGGAACCAGCACCGCAGCCGAACCGGCGCAGGTGAGCTCGCTGAGGGTTCCGGCTCCGGCCCGTGAAAGGACGAGGTCCGCTGCACGAAGCACGCTCGGCATGTCGTCGATGAAGGCGCTGATTTGGCGTCCGCGGCCCTGGCCAAAGCGGGTAATGAGGTCTTGGGCGTAGAAGCGTCCGCACTGCCAAAAGATCTGGATGTCGCTCGAGCGCCACATGTTTTCGCAGGCCGCGACGCCCTCGTTGATGGCGCGGGCGCCTTGGCTTCCGCCAAGGATGAGCACCAGCGGCTTGATGGGGTCAAACCCTAGGGCCACCTTGGCTTCGGCGCGCAGGGCTTCGGTGGTCGGGGTTCCGGAAAGTGCTGCGAGGTCCGGGCGCACAGGGTTCCCCGTAAAGCGAATGCGGTCGGCGGGGAATGCCGATTCCATGCCGGGGTAGGCCACGCAGATGGCGCCGGCCTTTTTGCTCAGCCAGCGGTTGGTCCATCCGGCAAAGCTGTTTTGCTCCTGGATCAGGGTCGGAATTCCCATGCGCTGCGCCACCCACAGCGTAGGGCCGCTGACGTAGCCGCCGGTTCCGATCACCAGGTGCGGACGTTCGCGCTCCATGATGGCGCGGACGCGCTTGAGGCTCGACCAAATTTTGCCCGGAAGGCTCAGGTTGGTCCAAAGTTTTTTGCGCTGAAAGCCGGCGATGCGAATTCCCTCGATTGGGAATCCGGCGGCGGGGACGCGTTCCATTTCCATGCGCCCTTCAGCGCCGACAAACAGGATGCGGGCATGGGGGTAGCGGGCTTGGATTTCGCGGGCGATGCTGACGGCCGGAAAGATGTGTCCGCCGGTTCCGCCGCCAGAGATGATGATGCGCAGTTGCTCAGCCATTGGGTAGGTTCGGTGCTTTGGCTTGGGTAAGGGGTTCGCTGGATTCGTTCCAGTCGTTTTCGAGTGCGGCTGCGAGGTCGGGGTCGACGTCTTCGCCGTCGCCTTTGCCTCGGCTCACGGCAATGACCATAGCCAGGGCGGCGCAGGTGAGAAGGAGCGAGGTTCCACCCGCGCTCACCAGCGGAAGCGTTTGACCCGTGACTGGAAAAAGCCCCGTCGCCACCGCCATGTTGATGAAGGCCTGCAGGACGATGGCGTAGCCGATTCCGAGGGCCAGGAGCTTGCCAAAGAGGTCCTTCGCTCGTTTGGCGACGCGCACCACCGCAAAGAGGAGCCAGATGTACATGGCCAGCACGACGGTTCCGCCCACCAGACCGTACTCTTCAACGATTAGGGCGTAGACAAAGTCCGAGTTGTTCTGCGGCAAGAAGTGCTTGTGCAGGCCGCCACCCGGGCCCTGGCCAAAGATGCGGCCCTCGGCGATGGCTCGCTGCGCCGTAAGCGTTTGGTAGGTGTCGTCTTCGTTGCCTTGGCCCGAAAAGGTTTCGATGCGCGACTTCCACGTTTGGACGCGGTTGGGCATGAGGTCGGGAGCCACCAGAACGGCAGCCACAAAAAGTGCAAGTGCGGCGGCGCCCAATCCGGCGATGCGCATCAAGTACTTAAACGGGTAACCACCCAGCGCAAGAACCACGCTGGCGTTGACAAAGACCAGTGCGGCCGTCGAAAAGTTGGCGGGCAGAATGAGCGCCACGGTGGCGAAAATGGCCCAAAGAACTTTGCGGAACGACTGCCCAAACGTCCATTCTTCTTTGCGCTTTGCCATTTGGCGGGCAACAAACATGATGAGGACGACGTTCGCAAAGGCGCTCGTCTGAAACGACATTCCGAAAATGCTAATCCAGCGGCTGGCGTTGGCGCCCCCGATGGTGCGCCCCTGGGCGAGGGTAAAGGCCAGAAGCCCCAGAGTGAGGACCATCAGCAGTCCGGCCACGCTGCCAAAAAAGCGGTAGGGCGTGCGGTGCAGCATGAACGCTGCGCCCCAGCTCATCACGATGAACGAGAAGTGGCTCAAGGTTCCGCCGCCGCTGTACACCGGCAGGAGTGAAAAAAGCGACAGCAAGAGCATGCCCACCCAAACCTGGGTGCTGCCCTGAAATATTTTGCTGAAGCCTTGGTTTTCCATGGGTTAGAGGGCGCGAACGCAGGTTTTGAATTGGCGTCCGCGGTCTTCGTAGTTTTTGAAGAGGTCGAAGCTGGCGCAGCACGGGCTGAGCAGCACGGTGTCGCCCTTGCTCGCGAGCTGGTAGG
>JBIPMA010000036.1:0-8622 GCA_044369335.1 Schleiferiaceae bacterium
GAGTGTCTTGGCGTCGATGCCCAAAGTGACCTTGGCCACGTCGGGGTCGTTCTTCGGAACCATGCTCACGTATTTGATCGTCCGACCATTGACGGTTTTGGTTCCGGCCCATGCGAACGACGAGCTTTTTTCGTACTGGCTGAGCAGTACGGCAGGGGTGTACTGCTGGGCGTCCCCGTCGAGCTTGCGTACAATGATTTCTTCGTCTTCGGGGCTTACGGTGGTGACCAACCCGGACTTGAAAAAGAAGGTTTGGCCTTGAAGCACGAGTTTGGCGGATTCTCCGACCACCCATACTTCGCCGCTGGTTTTGCGCTCAACGCGCTGGCCGTTGCGACCCGGGGCGTCGAGCACTGAAGTAAAGCTGAGTTTTTGGTCGGTGTACGCGAGGGTCTGCTTTTTCACGCGCTGCAGAAAGGCGAGGGGAGTCTCGGATTGGGCGAGGGCAGAAAAACTAAAAAGGGCGAGGCCCAGAACAGCAAAGCGGCGAAGCATCATAAGTTGTTGAGTCGTTCGTTGAGGTGCATTTCGTCTTGGATCAGAACCTGGCGGGCCTTGGAGCCTTCGAAGGGCCCGATGATTCCGGCGTCTTCGAGTTGGTCAATCAAGCGTCCCGCGCGGTTGTACCCAAGTTTCAGTTTGCGTTGCAAAAGCGATGCCGAGCCCTGCTGGTGAATGACCACGATGCGTGCGGCTTCTTCAAACATACTGTCGCGCTCGTCAGAGCTGAAGTTTCCTCCGCCACCTAGGCCACTGTCTTCGGATTCGTATTCAGGAAGCTGGTAGGCATCGGGGTAGCCCTGTTGGCTTCCAATGAACTCGCAGACCTGCTCGACCTCGGGCGTGTCCAAGAAGGCGCACTGCAGGCGAATTAGGTCGTTTCCGCTCGAAATCAGCATATCGCCTTTACCAATGAGTTGCTCGGCTCCGCCCGCATCGAGAATCGTGCGCGAGTCAATCTTGGCGCTCACTTTAAAGGCTATACGCGACGGGAAGTTCGCCTTAATAATGCCCGTGATGACATTAACCGAAGGGCGCTGCGTGGCGACGATCAGGTGAATGCCAATGGCTCGCGCCAGCTGAGCAAGGCGCGCAATCGGGGTTTCGACCTCTTTGCCTGCCGTCATGATGAGGTCAGCAAACTCGTCGATTACAAGAACGATGTAGGGGAGGTAGCGGTGACCTTCCTCTGGGTTGAGTTTGCGCGCGGTAAACTTGGCGTTGTACTCCTTGAGGTTGCGCACAAATGCGGACTTGAGTAGCTCGTAGCGCTGGTCCATCTCAATGCAGAGTGAATTCAGCGTGTGGATCACCTTCGTGGTGTCGGTGATGATGGCCTCGTCGGTCCCTGGGAGCTTGGCCAAGAAGTGGCGCTCGATCGTGTTGAACAGGGTCAGCTCGACCTTCTTGGGGTCGACCAGTACAAACTTGACTTCGGCCGGATGCTTCTTGTACAAGATGGACGCGAGTATAGCGTTTAGGCCCACGGACTTGCCCTGTCCGGTCGCACCGGCCATCAACAAGTGCGGCATCTTTGCGAGGTCGACGACGAACACCTCGTTCGAAATCGTTTTACCCAGCGCCAAAGGCAGGTCCATGTCGGACTTCTGGAACTTTTCAGACGCCAGCACCGAGCGCATACTTACCATTTGGGGGTGGCGGTTCGGAACCTCAATACCGATGGTTCCCTTGCCCGGAATCGGTGCGATGATGCGGATGCCTAAGGCACTTAGGCTCAGTGCGATGTCGTCTTCAAGCGACTTGATTTTGCTGATTCGGATTCCGGCCTCCGGAACAATCTCGTACAGCGTAACCGTAGGCCCGACGGTCGCCTTGATCTTGGCAATCTCGATTTTGTAGTTGCGTAGCGTATCGACAATGCGCTCTTTGTTGGCCTCGAGTTCTTCTTGGTCCACCTTGGTGGTCGTTTGCCCGTAGTCGTTGAGCAGCTGAAGGGTGGGGAACTGGTAGCGCGAAAGGTCGCGGCGCGGATCGTAGGGGTCGAGATCCGAAGCCCTTGGTGTCGCGGCGAGGGCAGCGGCGGGCAGTACGATTTCGGGTTCCGGAATCGCGTCCACCTCGAGGTCAAGGTCTTGCGCTGAACTGACGAGCGTGGGCTCGGAAAGGTCTTCTAGTTCGTCCCAAGGAGCAATGTCAACTGCGGGCTCGGGGGCGACGGGCGAAACCGGAACCACCGGTGTTAGGGTCATTAAATCTACCACGTTGGGCGCCTCGTCGGGCAAGAGTTCTTCGTCTGCGACGACCAAAGGTTCCGCCCCAGAATCCACAGTTACCGGATCCATGGCACCAAAGGCCGCAGAACGTGCCGCCAGACGCGCGCCCAACTGCTGCGGGCGTAGCTGAAACACCCACACCACGTGGACGGTAGTGGCTAAAAACCAGGCGAGTGCAGAACCTAGTGTTCCGACGAGGTGCGTACTCCATTGGGCGAGAAAGCGCCCGTAGTCGCCGACCATGGCGTCTCCGAAGTCCCAAGGTATGAGTGCGAAGCCGCTTGTGATGAGTACGGCTCGAAGCAAGCTCCGGCGAAACCAACGACCTGCCTTTAGGGGCAGTCCGAGGCCCCATTTGAGGCCGTACACCATCACTATGGACCACAAAAGGAGCGAGGCGACACCAAAGCCCCTCACGGTGACCACCATGCCTACAGCGGCCCCGAGCGACCCTAAAATGTTGTGGATTTCGATGCCGCGCTGGGCTACAACCTGGCTGAATCCGAGTTCCATGGCGCTGTAGTCGGCTGTCCAAGTCCCTAGGGTAGAGGCGCTTGCAATAAAGCCAAGTAGACCAACAAACAAAACGAATAAGCCGAGCGCGGCGCGCAGAGATGGGCTTTCAGAAAGGTCGCGCCACGCCTCTTTGAGGTCGGTAACGCGAAGGGTAGATGAGTTTTTTGTGCTTCGGGCCATGGACTACGCCCAAAGGTAGGCCAATTCCTACCTTTGACCCATGCTGCAGTTAATCACGGCCATGTCCGAATTGGGAGCGGGAACCCGAGGTTCTAGTCTTGGGTATGCCGCCATTCGCAGTGCTTCGTTCAGCATTCAGCCCAAATTCTTTAGGGCCCTTCAGCCGCGTAAAGTGCTAACTAATAATGCACTCCTGTACCGCCATCCCGAGACGCCCTACGGCAAGCGGATTCGCGGTATTGTGCGCATGTACCGCCGCATTTCGGCCGTGGTGGCCGAAACCCTTGACGACGGACAGTTCCCACTCGTACTTAGCGGTGACCACTCTAATGCGGGCGGAACCATTGCCGGCATCAAGCAAGCGTTTCCGCTGGCACGACTTGGCGTAGTGTGGATCGATGCGCACGCCGACATGCACTCACCCTATACATCTCCGTCGGGCAACATGCACGGAATGCCGCTCGCAACCGCCATTGGTGAAGACAACCTCGAGTGCAAAATCAACGATCCGAGCCCCGTCACGCGCGACGCGTGGACCAAGCTCAAGGGGCATCCGCAGCGGGTTCGCCCAGAAGACGTTGCCTTCATCGGGCTTCGCAGTACCGAAGAACCTGAGGACGCCCTCATCGCCAAGTACGGAATGACGGTATACCGTGTTCCTGAAGTGCGTGAACTCGGAATCTCGACCGTGGTCCAGCGCGTAATGAATCAAATGTCGGCCTGCGATATGGTCTACGTTTCATTTGACGTGGATTCAATGGATCCAACGGTTTCGGTCGGAACCGGCACGCCGGTAGCTGGCGGCTTCGACGAGTCGGAGGCGAAGCAAATGCTTGAATTGTTTGCAGATGCACCGTTGGTGCGCTGCATGGAATTCACCGAAATCAACCCCCTGCTCGACAAGGGGGGCAATGCGATGGGAACCACTGCGTTCCGCCTTTTGCAAAACACGGTATACCGCCTTCAGGAGCGGTTGAGCCGACGTAACCTTCTTTAATTATGATGGCTGACGCGTTACTTTCGGCCGTTTCGACGGTCTTGAACGATTTATACGGATGGGATGGCCCCGTCGAACTGCAACCGACCCGCAAGGATTTTGAGGGCGACGCCACGCTGGTGGTTTTCCCCTTTCTTAAGTTGAGCCGCAAATCTCCCGTGGACACGGCACGCGAAATCGGCGAAGCACTACAGGCGGCCTCCCCGTTGGTATCCAGCTTTAACGCCGTCCAGGGTTTTTTGAATATTGTGCTGAGTTCCGACCAAATTCAGGCTCGCTTCGACGCCATTCGTTCCTCAGAAGCTTGGGGTACGGCGCCCGTTGACCCGAACGCCCCTGCGGCCATGGTCGAATTCAGCAGCCCCAATACTAATAAGCCGCTGCACCTAGGGCATGTGCGCAATATTTTGCTGGGCCACAGCGTAAGCCGTATTCTAGAGGCCAGCGGCCGCAAAGTGGTTCAGGTTCAGATTGTGAACGACCGCGGCGTCCACATTTGCAAGAGCATGTGGGCGTGGCAGCAGTTCGGGGGCGGAATCACACCCGATTCCGCAGGCAAAAAGGGCGACCACCTCGTCGGAGATTTTTACGTGCGCTTTGACCAGGAGTACCGAAGCCAAGTGCGTGAACTCATGGCTCAAGGCCTCGATGAAGATGCCGCTAAGGCGCAGGCTCCGTGCATGCTCGAAGTTCAAGAAATGCTTCGCCAGTGGGAAGCCGGTGATGCCGCGGTGCGGAACCTTTGGGCGACGATGAACGGTTGGGTGTACGATGGATTCAACCAGACCTATAGCCGTCTGGGCGTGCGCTTTGACCGCAACTACTACGAGTCTGACACCTACGTGCTCGGCAAGCACGACATTGAAGAGGGATTGGCGCGCGGCGTGTTCTACCGCCGGGACGACGGTTCCGTATGGATTGACTTGCGCGAGGACGGCCTTGATGAGAAACTTGTACTGCGCCGCGACGGAACCTCAGTTTATATGACTCAAGATATCGGGACGGCCATTCAACGCTTTAAGGACTTTTCAATTGACCGCCTCACGTATGTGGTGGGCAACGAGCAGGACTACCACTTTAAAGTGCTGTTCTTGATTCTTAAAAAATTGGGCTACGCCTGGGCCGACCAGTTGTACCACCTGAGCTACGGCATGGTGGACCTTCCAAGCGGTAAAATGAAGTCGCGCGAAGGCACCGTCGTCGATGCCGACGACCTGCTCGACGAAATGGAGTCAACGGCCCGAGCTCTGAGCGAAGAGCTCGGCAAGACCGAGGGACTTGGCGAGGCCGAAAAGGCTCAGCTCTACCGTGTTTTGGGCCACGGAGCCCTTAAGTACTTCATTCTGAAGGTAGATCCGCGCAAGCGCATGGTGTTCAACCCCGAGGAGTCCATTGACTTCAACGGCCATACCGGCCCCTTCATTCAGTACAGCCACGCACGCATCAAGTCAATTTTGCGCAAGGCTGAAGGTCGCAGCACCACGTGGAACTGGTCCGACGTTGCGGTCGACGAGCGCAGCAAGGAGCTGATTCAGACGCTGGATCGTTTTCCGCAAGCTGTGGAGCAGGCCGCCCGCACCTACAGCCCTGCTGTGGTGGCGCAGTTCGCCTACGACCTCGCAAAGGCCTTCAACGGATTCTACCAAGCGAATCCGATTCTCAACGCAGATTCAGAGGCACTTGTGGCGTTTCGCGTCGAACTCTGCCGAACCACCGCCAGCGCCCTTCGCCATGCTCTTGAAATGCTTGGGATCGAGGCCCCCGAACGGATGTAAACAAAAAATCCCGGTCCAGGCACGAGGCCAGAACCGGGATTCCCTAGAAACGTACAACTTAGAGCCCGGCCGCTTTCTTAGTGGCCTTGGGCAACCCGTCTTTGTGCAGCATGATCGAAATGGTCTTGGCACGTACAAACGCCTCAGAAGCGTAGATGTAGCCCTCGCGGTACGCGTTTTTGCGAGGTCCCCATGAGTTTTTGACGATGTAGTACGAAGCTCCCGACTGGTCTTTGACTTTTCCGACGATTTGCATTCCGTGGTCGTCTTGGGTTTCGTAGTTGTCGAATGCCGCTTGGCGCGAAGCCTGTGTCACCACAGCCTCTTCGTGCGGACCCGTAAACACTTCGTTTTTCTCTTCAGCACTCATATCTGACCACTTTTTGGCGGGCCACACGGCGACTCCGTTGTTCAGCGAAAATCCTTTTTCTGATACGTCAGTTGCCCAAGCGATGGTGAATCCGTTGGCCAATGCGTAGTCTATGGTCGCCATCATGTCCTCGAGCGGAACGTTGTACGACGTGCCCCACGTCCAGTTGTCGGGAACTTCAACCGCAAACCACGAACCAAAGGGGTGGTGCGTAAAGCTGGTGAGCTGAACGTAGTCTTTGGTGTTGATTCCGATGAACTTGTCGGCAAAGCTGCGCGGAGTGTAGGTTTTGCCCTCGTAGGTGAACGTCGTGGGCTCAGCGCCGAGGTAGGCGTCGAGGTATCCCGTGAATCCCTTCTGCCATGCGGTGGTCACGGTTCCGGAATTTTTATTGACCACGGCATCGACGATGCCTTTCAGCGCCGCTTCAAGCTCGTCGTGGTCGTTGCCCTCGGTGCCGTAGTTGAGGCCGGCGTAGGCAGACTGCGGAACAGCTCCGTAGCGCTCAATCACGTAGAACAGGTCGGGGCAAGCGCCACCTTGAGCGAAGTTGAGTGCGCCGTGCAGGCGGACGTACTTCTCAGCCTTGTCTTGGTACACCTTGCGAACCGTGTACATCTCTGAGAGGTCAACGGCAGGTTTGCCCATGCGAAGCAGTTCTGACTCGAGGAAGCCCGTCGCAGAATAGCTCCAGCACGTGCCCGAGCGACCTTGGTCCTTTACAGGTGTCGCCTCGAGGTCGTAGATCGTGGTGAATTCAAAGGTTTTGCCGTCGCGGGATCCGTTGCCCGAGACTTTGTTGATCAAATCAACTTGCGCCAACAGCCCCGATGAGGCGAGTAGAGCGCCAATGAAGAGGTGCTTATTCATGTGGTGGTAGGGTTTTATTGAAAGTTAGGGGCGACGGGTGCGTCTTTGGTTCCGTTCGCGTAGTCGTAGAATCCGCGGCCCGACTTCACCCCGAGGTCTCCGGCGGTGACCATCGCCACGAGTAGGGGGTTGGGGGCGTACTTCGGCTGGCCCAATCCCTCGTGCAGTACACGCAGAATGCTCAGGCACACGTCCAGACCAATGAAGTCGGCGAGCTGCAGGGGTCCCATCGGGTGCGCCATGCCGAGCTTCATGATCGAATCGATGGCTTCGACGCTTCCGACACCCGTTTGAAGCGCTTCAACCGCTTCGTTGATCATGGGCATCAAAATGCGGTTGGCCACAAATCCCGGGAAGTCGTTGCATTCCACTGGGATTTTACCCAGCTCTTTACTCGCGGCAACAACTGCGGCAGCGGTGGCGTCCGAGGTTTTGTATCCGCGAATGATCTCGACCAACTTCATCACCGGAACCGGATTCATAAAGTGCATGCCGATCACTTTGTCTGGGCGCTTGGTTGCGGCGGCGATTCGCCCAATGGCAATTGAAGAGGTGTTTGAAGCCAAAATGGTTTCGGGCGCACAGAGTTCGTCGAGTTGGGTGAACAGCTTGAGCTTGATGTCCACATTTTCGGTGGCGGCCTCTACGACCAGCGCGGAACCGGCCACGGCCGGTGCCAATTCCGTGTGCGTGCTGATGCGCGCCACGGCGGCCGACGCTTCTTCAGCCGTCAGCAGACCTTTGGCGACTTGGCGCTCGAGGTTTTTTGAAATGGTGGCTACGGCGCGCTCCAATGCTGGGGCGCTGATGTCGAACAGCGAGACGTTCCATCCGCTGGTGGCGAACACGTGGGCGATTCCGTTGCCCATCGTGCCTGCGCCGAGTACGCTACAGTGCTTCTTGGGCCTAAAAGTACGCTCGGACGGCTACTTTCCGCGCCCCTTGACCACGGTCCATACCGTGTACAGCAGCACCTTCAGGTCGTTGCGCCACGACATGTTTTCGATGTAGAGCAGGTCGTACTCCATGCGGCGAATCATTTCGTCGACGGTGCTCGCATAGCCGTAGCGAACCATTCCCCAGCTCGTGATTCCCGGTCGGACCTTGTAGATGTGGCGGTACTGCGGAGCCCGTTCGATGATTTGATGGGCAAAAAATGCGCGCTCAGGCCGCGGGCCCACAACAGACATGTCGCCGACCAACACGTTCCAAAACTGCGGAACCTCGTCCAATCGGTACTTGCGAAGCACACGCCCAACAGGCGTAATGCGCGGATCGTCTTCACTCGACAACTGGGGTCCAGCCGCCTCAGCTTCCGCACACATGGTACGGAATTTCACTATTTTAAACGTTTTACCTTGCCTGCCGAGGCGTTCCTGGCGAAAAAAGACCGGGCCTTTGGTGCGCATCACAACTACCGCAACTACGGCCATCACCGGAGCCAAAACCACAAGAGCCGCCGCTGAAAGCACGACGTCGGCAATGCGCTTGCTGTTGCGCTGCCAGGTGTCCATGGGTTCGTGGTGCCATTCCATGAGCGGAACCCCATGTTCGTCAAGCTGCACCATCCCTGAGAGGATTCCGTAGGTGTCCGGAAACATAAAAATTCGTACACCAAGCTCTTCGAGGTCGAGCAGCAAGGGCGTAAGTCGCTGGTGCTCTTCTTGCGGTAGCGCCACG
>JBIPMA010000037.1:0-8380 GCA_044369335.1 Schleiferiaceae bacterium
AAGCCAACGGCACCCAAAAAACCCGCGGTCGACCCCCGATATGACGTCGAGGCGTACATGAGTCAGGTTCCGTTCCAGTTAAGCGCCCGCGACAGCGTTCGTGACGCTGCATGCATGGCGTGGTCTGAGGTTGCTGCCGCGTACCGCGACGGAATGCAGGACCCCCAAGAGGCCATCAAGGCGTACCGCCGTGCGCTCAGCAGTTGCCCATCGAGCCCCGACGCCCCGCGCTGGCTCTATGGCGTGTACCGCCTTCACGTAAGCGCCAACGAGGCCCTTCAAGCGGAATCCGCCAAAAAAGAACTCCTCGAACGCTACCCTGACAGCGAAGCGGCGGCCCTGGTTCAAGGAAAGGGTTTGAAAACCGTGGACGCCGAACCGAACGCCTCCCCGGCCTTTTTGGCCTTGCATGCCGCGGTTAACCAGCGCTCCTGGAACGAGGCACTCAAAATCCATCAAGCCCAAGAATGGTCCGCCTCGGAGCGCCCTCAAGCGGACTTTTTAAAAGCCATGGCAGTCGGCGGTCGCGACGGTCGAAATGCCTACTCGGACGCACTAAGAGCACTCATTGCGGCCCATCCGAGCACCCCACAGGCCGCGCAAGCGCAGACCTACCTGACAGCGCTCGCCGAAGGCTCCGACACGGACGAAGGCCCCGCAGACAATGGACCCTACCAAGTGGCACCCACTGCGCCGCACCAGGTACTTATACTTTTTCCGACTGGGTTTGACGCCAATGCGGCCCGAAATGCGCTGGCGCGCATTCACTCGACCGAATTTGCGGGCAAGCCACTTGGCGTGCGCACGCTTCCGTGGGACGAAGACAGTCAGTTGATTTTGGTTGATGGATTTACCTCTGCCGCTGAAGCCCTTTCGTACCGAGACAAGGTTCGGGTGCACCCTGAACTCCGCACGCGAATACCTATTGATCGTACAAGGTACTGGCCCGTAACTGTGGCAAATTTTTCGCACCTTTACCGGTCCAAAGACGAATCAACCTACCGCGCCTTTGTCCAACGCAACTACGGAACACCATGATGAACCCAGTAAAACGCACCTCAGATTCCGCTCACGAACACAACCGCATCGTTGAAGGCGCTGTGTTTGAGGGTAGCATTCAATCTCCAGTCGACATTCGCGTGGACGGAATGATTAAAGGCAACGTCCGCATTCAGGGCAAGCTCGTGGTCGGACCCACGGGTTCAGTTGAGGGTGAAGTGGTGGCCGCTGAGGCGAGCATCGCCGGAAAGGTTCGCGGAAGTCTTGAAGTCAAAGGCCTCACTACGCTGGCCCAAACGGCTCAGGTTCAAGCCGAACTCTACACCGGGCAAATCAGTATTGAAGCCGGAGCACAGTTTTCAGGCAACTGCCACATGGGCCCCAAAGAGCCTATTTCGAAGCCCATCAATCCTGCAGCGGCAGCACCTACGGCGGCGCCCGCCGCGCCCAAGGTAGTCGCGTCGTAATCGAACGACTTTACCACCATGTCGCCTAAGCCCAACTACGGTTTTGCTCTTGGGCTTGTGGGTCAGATGCTTGCTACAATACTCCTCGGAGCACTTGTGGGGTCGTGGATTGACCCCTCAGACCCGCCTCGAATGGGACAAATTTGGGGCTCCCTCGCCGGCACCGTGGTCGCGACCCTTCTAGCAATAGTTCAAGCTAAAAAAAACGAATAGCAATGAAGCAGTTTATGCTCCAGCTCACCGCGGCGTATGCCGCACTCGCTGCGAGTTCGGCCCTCGCACTGACCGCTTGGGGGATTCCATGGTACGCGCTTGGCTACCTCTGGATTTCGGTGAGCGGAATTACCGTGTTTTTCTTTGCGTTTGCCTTTGAACGCAAGCGTCCAAAAACCTTCATTTGGGTCATTCTTGGGGGTGGAATGCTGCGCATGCTGCTCGGTGTGGCTACCGTGGTGCTGCCGCTAAGTATGCGCCAACCTGAAGGATATAAAGCTCACGCTCTGCAGTTTGCGGCAATTTTTATCATAGCTCAAGCTATTGAAACCTGGTTTGCCGTTCAACGTGTAAACCGACTGTGATAAAGCCCCTTTTCGGACTATCTTTGCCGCGCAATTCGGGACAGATGGGACTAGGACGCTTTTTTACTCTTTTTTCGGCAGTCATTATGCCGCTGGGCAGCGTGCTTGCCTCAGAAGAAGTTGGGCATAGCGAACATTTAAGCGCGCCGGTCGAGCATGTTGCAGACGAGCACACCACAGACGAAGCACATGCTCCCAAAGAGGAGGGCTTTAACCCGAATGAGCTCATCATGCACCACATCGCGGACAGCCACGGCTGGCACATCCTCGATTGGAACGAACACGCGGTGAGCATTCCATTGCCCGTAATTCTATGGACCAATGATGGATTAGTGGTCTTTTCTTCATCAGAATTCCATCACGACACTGAAGGTCATCATGTGGTAAACGCAGGCGGCCAGCAGTTTGTCAACAAACACGAGAAAATTTACTACGCGGGTTCTGAGGACAAGCCACTAGACTTTTCGATCACAAAGAATGTGCTTTCGCTCATCATGGGCGCAGTTCTTATCGCACTCATTTTTCTGTCAGCTGCCCGCTTTTACACGAAAAATACCAACAAAGCTCCTCGCGGACTGGCTAGCTTTGTAGAGCCCCTCATTCTTTTTGTTCGCGACGACATCGCGCGAGGAGCCATTCCCGACAAGCACCTCAACCGCTTTGTGCCGTACTTACTGACCTTGTTCTTCTTTATTTGGGTGAATAACCTCCTTGGATTGGTGCCCTTCTTCCCAGGTGGCGCCAACTTGACCGGAAACATCGCTGTGACGCTTGTTTTGGCGGCGTTCACGCTCGTCATTACCAATGTGAACGGAACCAAGGACTACTGGATGCACATCGTGTGGATGCCGGGCGTGCCTACGCCGCTAAAGCCCATTTTGGCGCTCATCGAGCTCATTGGTGTCTTCACTAAGCCGTTCTCGCTGATGATTCGTCTTTTTGCCAACATTACCGCCGGCCACATTTTGGTCCTGTCGCTGGTTTCTTTGATCTTCATCTTTGAGTCAGTTTGGATTTCTCCGGGTTCCATCATTCTGACCCTGTTCATTTCGACTTTGGAACTCCTGGTTGCTGCGCTTCAGGCCTATGTGTTTACGATGCTTACCGCAATGTCTTTTGGCGCTGCGGTCGAAGAGCACCATCACGACAACCACGCGCACGCCGAAGGACACCACTAACGTTTTCATTTTTATTCATCGTTTCACTTCAAATACCCCCTAAACAATGACTGGTAGTATCGCTGCAATCGGAGCTGGCCTCGCAGTAATCGGTGTAGGTCTTGGCATTGGCCGCATCGGCGGACAAGCTATGGACGCCATCGCACGTCAGCCGGAAGCTTCGGGCAAGATCCAAACCGCCATGCTGATTTCTGCAGCCTTTATCGAGGGTGTGGGTCTCTTTGGCGTCGTGGTTTCGCTCCTTAAGTAATCGTCTACACGGTCGGGGTTCAGCGGTCCTTTGGGCTCGCTGAACCTTCGGCTGTGAAACGAACTTTTAACACACATTAACGCATGGATTTAGTAACTCCGGGCTTAGGCCTCATAGTTTGGACGACTATTGTCTTCCTCATTTTGGTGTTCTTGCTAGGCAAGTTTGCCTGGAAGCCTATTCTTAGTGCGGTGCAAGCCCGCGAAGAGGCGATCGATCAAGCGTTGAAGCAAGCCGAATCTGCTCGTGCAGAAATGGGCAAGCTACAAGCGTCGAACGAGCAACTTCTCAAGCAAGCTCGCGAGGAGCGTGAGGCCATTGTAAAAGAGGGCCGAGCCATGCGCGACGCCATGGTTGCCGAGGCAAAGGAATCCGCTTCAGCTGAAGCCGCAAAAATCCTTGAGTCCGCACGCAACCAAATTCACCAAGAAAAAATGGCCGCCGTTACGGAACTTAAGAATCAAGTTGCACAATTGGCCGTGGACATGGCTGAGAAGATTTTACGTGCCGAGTTAGCCCAGCCTGAAGTGGCCAAGGCGAACATCGATCGTGACCTCAAAGACCTCAACTTGAATTAAGATGAGTCTTTCGTCGCCCCGCTATGCCAAAGCTTTGCTCGACCTCTCTGAGGAGCGAGCGATGTCAGCTGCGGTTGCAGAAGACATGGTATTTGTACGCGAGGCACTCGCTTCAAGTCGCGAACTTCAGGTGTTCTTGTCGAGCCCAGTGGTTAAGCCGTACCAGAAGAAGAAGGTCCTGAATCAGGTCTTTGCCGGATTGAGCGAGTTAAGCCAGAAGTTTATAGCATTGATTGTAGAACACGGTCGTGAGGCGTTGCTCTCACAGATTGCAGTAAACTATATGGAAGTGTACCGCCGTCGGCTTGGAACGGTTTCTGCCAAGGTGTCGTCGGCTGTAGCCCTGAGCGCCGCACAGCGCGCACAGATTGAAGCGGCCATTTTGGCCGCTGGTGCAAAGTCGGTTGAGATTACCGAAGAAGTGAACCCTGATCTCATTGGGGGACTTGTCGTTCGTGTGGGCGACAAGCAAATTGATACGAGTATCGCGCAGTCGCTGCGCAGCCTGGACCGCTCGTTCCAAAAGAATTTATACATCGCTGATTTCTAATTATTCGAATCATGGCAGACGTCAAACCCGCCGAAATTTCTGCGATTCTTCGCCAGCAGCTTTCGGGCTTTACCTCTGAAGCAGAGCTTCAAGAAGTTGGAACCGTCCTTCAAGTAGGTGACGGTATCGCCCGTGCCTACGGTCTTCAAAATGCCCAATCGGGTGAACTTGTTGAGTTCGAGAGCGGCCTTCGCGGCATCGTCCTCAACCTTGAAGAAGACAACGTAGGTATCGTACTCCTCGGTGCCGCAGAGGGCATTAAAGAAGGATCTACGGTGAAGCGCACCGGGGTAATCGCCTCGATCAATGTAGGTGAAGGAATGGTTGGCCGCGTGGTCGACACCCTCGGAACCCCGATTGACGGCAAGGGCCCCATCGAAGGCGAGCGTTTTGAGATGCCCCTTGAGCGCAAGGCTCCAGGTGTTATCTACCGTCAGCCCGTAAATGAGCCTCTCCAAACCGGTATCAAGGCCATTGACGCCATGATTCCCGTCGGTCGCGGTCAGCGCGAATTGATCATCGGTGACCGTCAAACCGGTAAGACGACCGTGGCGATTGATACGATCATCAACCAGAAGGAGTTCTACGACAAAGGCGAGCCCGTGTACTGTATCTACGTCGCCATTGGCCAAAAAGGTTCTACTGTTGCTGCTTTGGCTAAGACCCTCGAAGACAAGGGCGCCATGGCGTACACGACGATCGTGGCGGCCAACGCAGCTGATCCAGCTCCGATGCAGTTCTATGCTCCGTTTGCGGGTGCCGCCATTGGTGAGTACTTCCGTGACACCGGTCGCCCAGCATTGATCATTTATGATGACCTATCGAAGCAGGCCGTGGCCTATCGCGAGGTGTCGCTTCTGCTCCGCCGTCCTCCGGGCCGCGAAGCCTACCCTGGAGACGTATTCTACCTGCACAGCCGCCTTCTCGAGCGCGCAGCTAAGGTGATCAAGGACGACGCGATTGCGTCGCAAATGAACGACCTTCCAGAGTCGCTCAAGGGTAAGGTTAAAGGTGGCGGATCGCTTACTGCACTTCCGATCATTGAGACCCAAGCAGGCGACGTATCAGCCTACATTCCAACCAACGTGATTTCGATCACGGACGGCCAGATCTTCTTGGAGGCCGACCTCTTCAACTCGGGTGTACGCCCCGCCATCAACGTAGGTATTTCGGTATCTCGCGTAGGTGGATCTGCGCAAATCAAGCCGATGAAGAAGGTTGCCGGTACCTTGAAGCTCGACCAAGCTCAGTACCGCGAGCTTGAGGCCTTTGCGAAATTTGGTTCCGACCTCGACGCCGCCACGATGAATGTCATCAACAAGGGTCGCCGCAACGTAGAGATTCTGAAGCAGTCCGTGAACTCACCGATGAGCGTTGAGAAGCAGGTTGCGATTATCTACATCGGAACCAAGGGCATGCTCAACAGCGTTCCTGTGAACAAGATCAAAGCGTTTGAAGTCGCGTTCATCGAGTACATGGAGGCCAAGCACCGCAACATCTTGGACGCCATTCGCGGCGGAGCTTGGGGCGACGCAGAGATTGGTGCCATCGAGGCGGCTGCTAAAGAAATCATTCCGGCCTACGCCAACTAATTTCTGAACGATGGCGAACCTCAAGGAACTCCGCAACCGTATTTCGTCGGTATCGAGCACGATGCAGATCACGTCGGCCATGAAAATGGTTTCGGCGGCGAAGCTCAAGCGCTCGCAAGATGCCATTGTGCAAATGCGTCCGTATGCGGAAAAACTTGGTGTGCTCATGGCCAACGTCAGCGCCACGCTCGACGCGAGCGAGAATCCGTTCATCACCAAGCGCCCGCTACAGCGCGTGCTTGTAGTCCCGATGACGGCAAACCGCGGCCTCTGCGGTGCGTTCAACTCGTCTGTGCTCAAGCGCACCAAGTTGGTCATAGAGCGCTATGAGGCCCAAGGCGCGGTGGTTGAGCTGTTTGCCGTAGGCAAGAAGGGACGCGACCAGCTGAGCAAGCTCAACACCTTGGCAGGTAGCGACATTGATGCGGTGGCCAATGTGACGTTTGAGGCTGCGCGCAGCATTGCGCAGGACGCCATGGACAAGTTTATTGACGGCACCTACGATGAGGTCGTTGTGGTCTACAACCAGTTTAAGAATGCGGCCGTGCAGTTGATCCGCGAAGAGGTAGTCCTACCGATTCAGGTCCCTAGTGCTTCTGCCGCAGGAGATTACCTGTACGAACCCAACAAAGAGGAGTTGCTACTTAGTTTGATTCCGACGCACATCCACATTCAGTTCTTTAAGGCGCTGCTTGATTCCCAGGCTTCTGAGCACGGAGCGCGAATGACCGCGATGCACAAGGCCACCGACAACGCCAAGAGCATGCGCGACGGTCTAAAGTTGGACTACAACAAGGCACGCCAGGCTGCGATCACTAACGAGATTCTCGAAATTGTAGGTGGAGCTGAAGCCCTCAACGGCTAAGCGCTTCTTGCGGTTTTGTGTTTTTTTCAGGCCCCTTTGGGGCCTGTTTTTTTGCTCGGCCCCATCCGCGGCACTTGGCGTTCCGCGAATTATCTTGGCAGGATGAACACTGTACTCCGTTCCGCACTATTAGTCGCCGCACTGGCGGCATTCGGCCCTCAGGCAGCCGCCCAATCGAAGTCAAAAAAGAAGGGCAAAACTCAGGTGAGCGCACCAGCTCCGTCTGACAAGAAAGTCACCATTTCCTCAAAGCTCAAAACCACGGTCGCCTACGATGGCCTTATGAAGGTTTACCAAGACACCGTGGATGGCAAGCTGTACCTCAAACTGAACGCAGATCAGCTCAATAAAGAGTTCATTTACTGGAGTTATGCAGAGAATGGCATCGCGAGTGTAGGATTTAATCGCGGATCATTCCGTGCAAACGAGGTGTTCGTCATTCGCCGCTACTTTGATCAAATTCAATTCGAAACCCAAAATACAGGCTACTACTTTGACCCGGCTTCGGCGCTGAGCAAGTCCGCAGAGGCCAATATCAGCCCCGCAGTGCTGCTTAGTGAGAAGGTTGTCGCCGAGGATCGCGCCAATGGCGATGTGCTTATCGATGCGACCGCATTGTTTTTAGGAGAGGCACTTGACCGAGTTAAGGCTCCGTCGCAACCCGGAAGCCGTGAGTTTGGCCTCGGCACATTGAGCAAGACCAAGTCGCGTGTAGCTAAAGTTCGTGCATACCCCGAAAACACTGACGTGGTCGTAGACCTTGTGTACGACAATCCGAACGGTGTGGGTGGCGGTCCCGACGTGACCGACGCACGCTATGTGACCGTTCGCTTGCAGCACAGCATTTTGGCGATGCCGTCAGCGGAATTTGTTCCACGCCGCGATGACCCCCGGGTAGGCTACTTCGGCCAGCAGATTAACGATATGACGAGCCCAAAGGCCGCCAACTACCGCGACGTGATCAACCGATGGAACTTGGTGAAGAAAGACCCCGAGGCGGAAGTCAGCGAGCCAGTGAAGCCCATTACCTGGTGGATTGAGAATACCACACCGCTCGAGTTCCGCCCCATCATTCAGCGCGCCGGAGAGGCCTGGAACGAAGCCTTTGAGCAGGCTGGATTCAAGAATGCCATCGTGGTAAAGGTTCAGCCCGATACGGCAACGTGGGACGCGGGAGACGTGCGCTACAACGTGCTGCGATGGACCTCGAGCCCCTTCCCGCCTTTTGGTGGATACGGTCCGAGCTTTACGAACCCGCGCACGGGTGAAATCCTCGGGGCCGACATTATGCTCGAGTATGTATTTGTGGCGAATCGCCTCAAG
>JBIPMA010000038.1:0-8367 GCA_044369335.1 Schleiferiaceae bacterium
ACTACCACCGCGAACGCCGCTACCCGTTGGCGCCCCCGTCGCCCAATTTGGCGACTCCGCACGCGATTGATTGGTACCCATCGCTCTGCTTTTTTGAGGCGACCGACGTGTCGGTAGGGCGCGGAACCGCACATCCCTTTGAAGTCTACGGTGCCCCGTGGTGGGGCGATTCGACCTTTGGATTTGTGCCCCAGTCTAGGATTGGAGCGACCAAGCCGCCGCACGAGGGTGACACCTGCTACGGTGTGGACTTGCGCACGGTTGCGGGTCCGCAAGGCATTGATTGGCGACCGCTTTGGGAGGCTGCTCGCCGCTACGATTCGCTTACGCTTGCCGACAGCCTCAGCGTACACAAGCCGTTCTACCGGAGCTTTTTGCACCGTTTGGCAGGCACATCCACGTTGGGCCAAGCCCTCGACGAGGGGTGGAGCCCAGATCAGTTCCGCACCTGGTACCAGCAAGATTTAATGCGCTACCAATTCGCGCGCATGCGCTACCTGCTGTACGAAGAGCGAGCCGTAGAACGCGACGTACCGGTGGACGAAGTAGAGCCCGCGTCGAAGTCAGCTTCTCCGCGACGCACAAAGCGGATCAAAAGTCGACGATGATTCCGATGCCCGGCTGAACGATGCCTTGGGTGTTGTCCAAGAACTTCGTGAGGTACTGGGTTGAGTTGTTGGGGTCGACGATGGGATTGCCGTCGGCGTCCCGCACGACGTCGATGAACGCAGGTCCTTCGAGCTTGTAGGCCAAGGCGTTTTGTACATCCATGTAAAGGTCGAGGTTCCACTTTTTAAAGAACCATTTTTTGTCGACGCGAATGTTGAGGCGGTCGAATTCGCCAAAACGCTCGGAATTCAAACGGCTGAAGTCGGGTAGACCGCGGCCGAAGACGTTCCAGTTCTGAATGTTCGCACTGCGCTCGAGGTCGAATGGGGTGTAGGGGGCTCCGCCAAGGTGCTGGTACTGGCCACCGACTTCCCAGTTTTTGCCAAACTTTTTGCCGAACGTAAACGTGGCGATCATACGGTTGTCCCACGACGAGGGCACGTAGTCCCCAAAGAAGTTCGCGAACTCGCTGCGCACGAGAGTGATGGCCGCTATTCCAAAGAATCCTTTGTAGAGTTTTTGCTGGTAGGTGAACTCGGCCCCGTAGGCGCGGCCGGTGCTGGTAGGCGTGGCGAGTTGGTTTCCGATGACCCCGAAGTCACCGCCGAGCGTGGCGAGCGAAATGCTGTCGCGCAGCAGGAGTGGGTAGTATGTGTAGGCTTTGTAGAAGCCTTCGACGCTGGCCTTGGCGTTCCACGGAAGGAATTTGGTGCTGCCCAGTACGTAGTGGTCGGCTTGGATGAAGCGCAGCGACTGGTTGTCGCCGTCGGCGCCCACGTATCCAAGTGCCGTAAACGGCGGAAGCTGGAAGTAGCGGCCCACATTCGCGTCGACCGTCCAATCTGCATTGATGTTGTAGCTGAGCGCGATGCGTGGCGAAAGCTGGTCGAGGGGGTTGCGGGTACTCTCGTTGAAGTTGAGGACGTCGGTCCGCAGTCCTAGTGACAGCTTCATGCGGCCTTCGGCAAAGGTTCCGACGGCGTTGGCAAAGAGTGAACCGCGGTAGTACACGTCCTCGGTATCGTAATCAAGGACAAATCCGCCAGGGAAGCGCTTGTCAAACGTGGAAGTATTGTACTTAAGTTGCTCGGCGCCAAATCCCACGAGGCCTTCCCAGTTTTTGGCCTTCCAGGGCTGCTCGACGCGGAGCTTGTTGGCGATCTCTTGGCTACCGTAGTTGAGCAGCAGTTCGCCATTGCGGTCGTTATTAAAGTACTTCTCGGATTCGTTGTTGAGCATGAACCGACTCAACACCACGTTGGTAGCGCCAAAGCGTCCAAAGTGGGTGTACTTGGCTCCGATGGAATAGTTCCACTGGTTGTAGGACGGCAGGTAGTTTAAAATGTAGCGCTGGTCCTCGGTTTCGTTGCGCTCAAGGTTGAGTTCGCTCACGTCGTAGGCACCCAAGCTCAAGAAGGTGATCTGGTTTTTGCGGTTGAATTTGTGCTTGACCTTGATTTGGTAGTCGTTGTACGTGGGTAAAAACGGAAGCCCGATTACCCCAAATAAGTACTGTAGGTAGCTGCGTCGCACGCTCGCCAAGTAGGTCGTTTTCTTGGACAGCGGTCCATCGAGGGTTAGGCCGACCTCAGAGGCTCCGACCTGAAAAATGCCGTTGACTTTTTCTTCGGAACCGTCGCGCAGGTTGAGTTCCATGACCGAGCTCAAGCTTCCGCCGCGCTGCACGGGGAAGGCGCTCGTGTAGAAGTCGACGTCGCGAATGAAGTTCACGTTGATCATGCCCACGGGTCCGCCGCTCGCACCTTGTGTGGCGAAGTGGTTGATGGCAGGGATCTCGATTCCGTCCAAGAAAAAGATGTTTTCGTTCGGGCCGCCACCGCGAATGATGAGGTCGTTGCGAAATGCTGCACCACCACTGGCAACACCCGGAAGCGACTGAATCACCTTCGAAATGTCTTGGTTAGCACCTGGATTTCTACGGATTTCGTTGATTCCGATGCTTTGAACGCTCACGGGAGATTGGTCGACCCGCTGAAACTGGGCCTGGGCGGTGATTTCGACCTCCTCGAGCTGGGTGGTGGATTCTTTGAGGCGCACGGGAAGTTCAGCCGCTTTTGCGCGGGTGAGCTGAATCTCAAAAGCCGTGTAGGCCTGGTATCCAATGGCTTCGATGCGCACATTCACCAAGCCAGGAGCGAGGTTTTCGATGCGGAACTTGCCTTCAAAGTCGCTCAGACCCGTGGCACTACGGCCGTCAATGCGCACGACGGCCCCAGGAATGGGTTCGTTGGTGGCGTTGTCGACGACGGTTCCGCGCAAGGTGGCCTGTGCCAAGGCGTTGAACGACAGGATGCTCAATGCCGCAGCAACGGCAAGACGTACGTTTTGTGGAAGCTTCATGCCCGTTTAACCACGTTTTTGGGTATTTGGTTCAACAAAAAAGGGCAAAAAAGCATGTTTGCTTCTTTGCCCTCTTAAATAGGCGTAGAAATCCTACTTCAAGCTGCTGATGAGCTTCTGAACATCTTCTTCGTTGCTGAAGGTTTTCCCGTTGGCTTTGGCGTCTGCTTGCCCGGCCTTGAGCGATGCTTGCGCTGCCTTCATCGCGTCCTTGGTCTTGCCATTTTTGGCGAGAATTTGGGCGTAGAGGTAGTGCACATACCAGTTGTCGGCCTTGAGCTCGCAGGCCTTGGCCGCCCACTTCTCAGCTTCGGGCATGCCCTGGTCCGACGCGTAGCGGGCAGCATTTCGCCACACAGTCCATGCGGCGTTCGGATCACTAACGGCCTTTTCTAGGTTTGCCTTGGCCAGCTTTGCCGTCGGAACCTCAAAGCTGTATCGCGCACGGAGCTTGCCCCACGCGATAATCAGGTCACCGCCGTCGGTAGACAAGTTGTCCCAGTACAGCGTCATCGATTCGACAAACTCGCCTTCCTCAACCGGAGCTGAAATGCGGGCCACATCCTTCTCAGCGGTGTACTCATAGATGCCCCATCCTTTGATGTCGGTGTTGACGACGAGTGTCCATTCTCCGTCATTCGGAATCAGCGACAGGCTGTAGGTTCCGGCCGGAATCGTGAATTTGCCCGACGTTGCTTCGGTACTGAGTTCGAGCAGCGTGCTGCCGTTGGCGCCCATGCGCCAATGGGTCCCGAGGGGAACAACCTCTGTGTAGATGTCGCGACCCTTGGCGCTCGGGCGCCAGTAGGTCAGTTTGGTATCGGTAAGGCCAATGCGCTGCTCAACCACTGCCTTGGGCGAAGGTTGGGGTAGGTCTTGGGCAAAGATTCCCGTGCCCGTAAGCGCCAAGAATCCAAAAAATAGTTGCTTTTTCATGTTGGTGAATTTAAGCGTTTAAACAAGGCGTTCCAGCGATCGGTTCACAAATGCGGTTAATCGCTCACCAGTAAGCAGCCCTTGCTGCAGCAACGCGAGGTCCTTCGCATGCAAAATGAGCTGGTCGCGCTCGGCTGGTTCCTCAGACTTGAGGATTTTTCCGGCCAGAGCGTGGTTTCCGTTCACCACCACGTCGTAGTGGTCAGGGAAGTCTCCCATTCCCATGAATCCGCCACCGCCGGTTGCACTCATCTCTTTCATGCGCCGCATGTACTCGGGCATCACCACCATCATGGGCACGTCGTCGCTCGCCAAGGCCTCGATACGCACACTGTAGTTCTTGTCGTTGATGGCGCCCTCGACATAGCCCTTGAGGCTCTCTTTTTCGGAATCAGTCAGCAGATGCGCTCGCTCGCCTTCTTTTGGAATCAGCTTGTCGAGCATGTCGCTGTCCACACGTGCGAAGCGAACTTTTTCTTTGGCGCCCTCAATTTTTTGAATCCAGTGCCCCGCGATCGGAGAATCGAGGAGTACCACGTCGTAGCCTTCGGCTTTCGCCTTTTGAATGCTTGCGTGCTGGCTGTCTTTATTCGAAGCGTAGAGCACCACCTTCGTGCCGTCTTTGTCGGTCTGCAGGGTGCTGATTTTGTCGAGGTACTCGTCAATAGTGTAGTTCTGCTCGTCTACCGCGCTTCGCAGCAGGCTAAACTTCTGGGCGCGCTCAAAAAACTTGTCGTCGGTCACCATGCCGTACTCGATGATGACGGCAATGTCCTTGAACTTTTGCTCGAAGTCGGCGCGGTCAGCCTTGAACATTTCTTCGAGCTTGTCAGCCACCTTTTTGGTGATGTGGCCACTGATTTTTTTAACGTTTCCGTCGGCTTGCAGGTAGCTGCGCGATACGTTGAGCGGAATGTCTTTGGAGTCAATCACGCCATGCAGCATCATCAGGAATTCGGGGACGATTCCCTCGACGTTGTCAGTTACAAAAACCTGAGACTGGTAGAGCTGGATTTTGTTCTTGTTGAGCTCCATGTTGGGCTTGATTTTCGGGAAGAACAGAATTCCGGTCAAATCAAACGGGTAATCCACGTTCATGTGGATGTGGAAGAGGGGCTCCTCAAAGGTGTAGGGGTAGAGGGCCTTGTAAAAAGCTTTGTAGTCCTCGTCGGTCAACTCGCTGGGCTTCTTGGTCCATGCGGGGCTGTCGGGGTTGATGACGTTGGGGACCTTCTTGGTTTCCCACTTCGCGTCTTCACCTTCTTTAGCGGCGTTGTAGCGCTCGTCCTTTTCGCCGCAGATGATGGGCACGCTCATGAATCGGGCGTACTTCTTCAGCAGCTCGTTGATCTTGAATTCCTCGAGAAACTCCTCTGAGTCGCTGTCGATGTGCAGAATGATGTCGGTTCCGCGGTCCTTCTTCTTTTTGGTGTCGAGGCTGTATTCGGGTGAGCCATCGCAGGACCAGAAGGCGCCCTCGGCTTCGGTGGACTTCCAGCTGCGGGTGTGAATCTCCACCTTGCTCGACACCATGAAGCTGGAATAGAATCCGAGTCCGAAGTGGCCAATCATAGCACCCTTGTCGATCTTTCCCTCGTACGCGTTGACGAATTCAGTAGCTCCCGAAAAGGCCACGTCGTTGATGTACTTGTTGACTTCGTCGAACGTCATGCCGATTCCGCGGTCGCGGATGGTAATGGTCTTTTTCTTTTTGTCTACGTCGACATGAATGCTCAGGTCGCCGAGTTCCCCAGAGAATTCGCCGAGGTTGCTCAGCGTTTTAAGCTTGTTGGTGGCGTCGACCGCGTTCGAAATCAGTTCGCGAAGGAAAATTTCGTGGTCGCTGTAGAGAAACTTCTTGATGACGGGAAAAATATTGTCCGCCGATACATTGATTTTACCTGTAGCCATTTTTTAATCGTTTAGTGCGGTCACGATGGAACAAGGGGCATGCCACAGCCGTTACCTTCGTAGGATAACTGACAAAATGGCAAGCACCCCGTTTATTACCGTGCGTTTTTTTCGCTGGCAGGGCCGCAAAGCCCAGTGGTGGGCCTTTGGTTCTCAGGGTTTTGCCTTGCGTCAAGCGTGGTCGGCCGACGGACTTCGCTTTGCCAAGCAGCTCGGGAGCGGTGCCGGGAGCGGATTTTCAATCTGGCCCGACTTCAGCACCTATGCATGGTTTGGTGTTTGGGACACTGAGGCCCATGCTTCGGCGTTTTTTGAGGGCGATGCGCGGTGGGCGGAATGGCGCACCTCGGCCCACGAGGAATGGGGTTGGAACGCACAACCCGTTCGCGGCCACGGAAGCTGGGGCGGCGTACACCTCCTCGAGGGGGCTACGCTCGCGTCATTGGATCCAACCGACGAAGTGGCTGTGCTCACCCGCGCGCGCATCAAGTGGTCGCAGGCGATTCGCTTTTGGTGGAACGTGCCAGGTGCCAGCCGCCACCTGGATCAGTTGCCGGACCTGATGTACCGCAAAGGAGTAGGGGAGCTGCCCCTTGTCGAACAGGCCACGTTAAGTGTGTGGCGCAACGCCGAAGCCCTCGACGCCTTTGCCTACCGAAGCCGTGAACATGCACCCATGGTGCGCAAAACCCGTAAATACGGCTGGTACAGCGAAGAAATGTTCCTCAGGATGAAGGTGTTGGACCGTTGGGAGCCGCGCCCTATCTTGGATGCATGACCGGACTGCGCTACCTGCTTTCGCTACTTCTTCCTGCTTCCATCTACGTCGGGCTTCTCAGTCGCGGTCCGTGGTCGTTTGCAGCACTGGGGTTTGCATTCGGAGTCGTGCCACTGCTCGAGGCGGTGCTGCCCACCTTTGCCGCGAATCTAAGTGAGGCCCAGCGGGCCGAGCGCTTGCGCCAACCCTGGTACGACGCGCTGGTTTTGGTCCAGATTCCGCTTCACCTCGGTGCGATTGCTCTCTTTTTAATGGTGGTGCCCGAAGACCGCGCCGCCGGCGACCTCACCTCGTTGGTGGGCCACATTACGGCGATGGGCGTCTCGTGCGGAACCTTAGCCATCAACGTCGCCCACGAACTGGGCCACCGCCCCAATGCCACCTATCAGCGACTGGCCCAAGGCCTGCTGGTCACCACGCTCTACGGTCAGTTCTTTATCGACCACAATCTGGGCCACCACAAGAACGTGGCTACCCCTGAGGATGCTTCAACCGCGCGCTTCGGAGAGGTACTGTATGCGTTCTGGTTTCGAAGCATTGCGGGCGTATGGGCCACGGCCTGGCGCCTCAAACCTCGGCTGATGGCGGTACTGTGTGCTGCGCAAGCACTGATGCTTGGCGGAATCTGGCTCGCCTCACCTGCGGCGCTGACCCCGTTTCTTGCAGCGGCCGCAATGGGAATCATCCTGCTTGAAACGGTCAACTACATCGAGCACTACGGACTGCTGCGCGAGAAAGTGAGCGAGTTTCGCTACGAAAACGCCCAGCCCGCTCATTCGTGGAATTCAAACCATCCGCTCGGTCGCTTTATGCTGTTTGAACTCACGCGTCATTCAGACCATCACGCCCATCCCCACAAGCCCTACCCCGTGCTGGACCACTTTGACGAGGCGCCGCAAATGCCCGCGGGTTATCCGGCGATGATGGTGCTTGCGGCGGTTCCGCCGATTTGGTTTCGGGTGATGAATCCCCGACTCAAACCAGCAACCAGCAACTAGGTACTGGTTAAAACGGATTGGTGGCCCAGACTCCCAGCTCGGGAATGAATCCACGGTCGTCCATCGCCAACGCACTGACCATCGCATGGGCCAGTTCTTCGGGGCGGAGCATGTTGTCTTTCAGAGGCTTTTCTTCGCGGCTTTCGACGTTGAACGCCGTAGGAACGGCTGAGGGGTTCACCAGCATCACGCGAATGTTGAACGGACGCAGTTCGTCGCGCCAGCATTCGGTCATTCCGCGCACCGCAAACTTTGATGCGGCGTAGACCGTTCCGTTTTTGAACCCGCGCACCCCAGCGCTCGAGGCGATGTTGATGATGTTTCCCTTGTTTTGGGCCTTCATGCGGCGAGCGGCTTCTCGGCCGACAAGTGCAGCGCCGAATACGTTCGTGTGAAAGATGGTTTCAAAATCCGTCCACGACACTTCGTCCATGGGGCCAAAGAACCCGATTCCGGCGTTGTTGACCAGCACGTCCAGCCCGCCCCATTCGCGGTCGATTTCGGCGTACATCGCGAGTATGTCGGACTCTTTACTCGCGTCGTAGGGCAGGGCCCATGCGCCGATCTCAGAGGCGACGCGCTCAAGCTTGCTGCGGTCGCGGCCGGTGATGGCGACGCGAGCTCCGCGCTCGATAAGGAGTTGGGCGGTGGCTTTTCCGAGGCCCGACGAGCCTCCGGTGATCAAAATGCGCGCGTTGGTGAATTCCATGCTAGTGTTTTAAAAGGTAACGGATGCGGGCTGCGCCAGTTCACGCGAAGCGGTATTCGATGACG